>NZ_JBQWIE010000020.1:0-78281 GCF_056745525.1 Parasediminibacterium sp. HNIBRBA5674
AAAGGATGATGTGTATATTAAACGATAAGTTCTTAGAAAATATACTCTTTAAAGAAATTTAGATGCGTTTGCCCTGAATGCACACCAACCACTGTATCGCACTTCACAAAGCCTGCTGCATGAATCGCATCTGCTACATCCATTGTAAAATGACCGCCAATTGGCATTACAGAGAATTTCAAGTTAGCCCAAAGCGTTATTAACTGCATATCCATCGTAAGTGCAGTATCGCCAGCATAATAAAAATCGCCTTCTGGTGTGCTAAATACAAAACCCATTGGGTTGCCACCACTTGCACCATCAGGCATAGTAGATGAATGCACCGCGTTTACACCACGAGCCTTCCCAAATGGAAAATTAATATAACCACCATGGTTCATCATCAATACATTTTCTAAGCCCTTACTACCTAGCCAATCTGCAATTTCTGCTGCGCATACAACCGTTGCCTTGGTGCGTTGTGCAATGCTTATTAAATCTGCAACGTGGTCCCCATGACCATGAGAAACAAAAATGAAATCAGCCTCAATGCTATCTGCTGAAATATTGGTAGCCAATGGATTACCCGAAATAAAAGGATCGAACAATATTTTTTTGCCTTGTACGTCTACTTGAAAACAAGATTGACCAAAATAAGTAAGTGTCATACAATTGTTGGTTTTATAGTTTCTAAAAAAGAGTAACAACAAAGCAACAATCTTTAAGGCAAACTGTTGGTGTATCATTGTAAAATATTCATCACCAATTTTAATAGTTTAATTGAACAAGAGTTTTTTATGAGAAATACAAGTACGTTGTGGATTATCGCTTTTTTAATGTTATTGTTAGATTTTTATGTGTACCAAGCTATAAAAACCGTTAGCCAAAACTCTACAGAAAGAGTAAAATGGATTATTCAAATAAGTTATTGGACCATTTCTGTGCTCACATTGGCCAGCCTTTTATCGCTACCACATATACAGGCTTTGCAAACCAATAAAATCTTCCGTAATTACGTGTTTGCCATTATGGTGGGCTTGTTTTTGGCTAAACTAATTGGTTCTACCTTCTTTTTACTAGATGACATTCGCAGGTTGTTTGCATTTGTATTTAGTAAAATCTCAACCTCACAAGTTGAGACTGTTGCTACAGAAAATAGCATCCCTCGTTCTACGTTTTTAAGTTGGATGGGCTTAGGTATTGGTGGTGGTTTATTTGGTACTTTGTTGTATGGTTTTAGCAACAAGTACAAGTATCAAATTACCCGTGTACCATTGGCATTTAAAAATTTACCCCAAGCATTTAAAGGTTTAAAAATTGTACACATAAGCGATATACACAGCGGTAGTTTTAATGATAAGGCAGCCGTGAATCATGGTGTAGATATGATATTGAAGGAAAAACCAGATTTAATTTTGTTTACTGGCGATTTGGTAAATGATAGACACGAAGAAATGCATGACTATATAGATGTTTTCAATCGCCTAAAAGCGCCAATGGGTGTGTATAGCACATTGGGCAATCACGATTATGGTGACTATGTAGCGTGGCCTAGTGAAGCTGCAAAAAAACAAAATCTTGAAAATTTGAAGAAAGTGCATGCACAACTTGGCTGGAAATTGATGATGAATGAACATACCATTTTTGAAAAAGATGGCGAAAAAATTGCGCTGTTAGGTATTGAAAACTTTGGCGCAAAAGGCCGTTTTCCTAAATACGGCAGAATGCAAGATGCACATCCTGGTACAGAAAACATTCCTTTTAAAATATTAATGAGCCACGACCCAAGCCATTGGGATTATCAAGTAACCAAAGACTATAAAGACGTTGATTTAATGCTAGCTGGTCACACACATGGTATGCAGTTTGGGCTAGAGAATCCTTACTTTAAATGGAGCCCTGTAAAATGGATGTACAAACAATGGGCTGGCCTGTACGAAAATGGCAGTCAGAAGTTGTACGTAAACCGTGGTTTTGGTTTCATTGGCTATCCTGGTCGAGTGGGTATTTTGCCAGAAATTACAGTAATTGAATTAGTCTAATTTATTGCAAGTAGTCAGTGAGCATGATTAGTGGAAATAGTAGTGATTAGTAAGTGCTTTACTAATCACTAAAGCCTACTTACTGCTCACTTTTTCTCTATCGCTTACTTATTTTATTCATGCTTATTGCTTTTTGCATGGTGCATTTAAAGCGGTCTACACCAGCTACACGCAGTTCTCTGTGCTTGGTGCTACGGCCTGCCATGCGTTTACGCCACATTTTAAAACTGCTAGGTTTGCTATTGGCACGCATAAATTCTATTACTTCCTTTTCACTTAGCCCAAACTGAAACTCAATGGCTTCAAAGGGTGTACGGTCTTCCCATGCCATTTCTATAATGCGGTCAGTATCTACAATTGTTAAATCATTTTTCATACATCCTAAATCTATAATCAACAAACAACCGTATGTCAGAAACGGTTGACTGCTTATTGAAAAAATATTTTTCACACTGATTTACACGCCTTTGGCACAATCATTGGAAAATGTCTTTCAAACAAACAATATAAGCACATGAAAAAGTTAATCGTTTCAACCCTTGCATTGTTACTAGTAGCAGTGTCGGTACAAGCACAAGGCCTTAGAGCCGGTATTAAAATTGGTGCCAATGGCACTAAAATAGATGGACAATCTTTTGAAGATGGCTACAAACTGTCCTATCAAGGTGGCGTATTTATTGAAGCCGATTTCAATAAAAAATTTGGTATTCAACCCGAAGTATTATTTGGTCAATCTACCAGTAAAACTGTTAGCGGTATTGGTGCTGTAGGTACTAATCTACCTTCTAGCCAAGATGTTACCCTTAATTATTTGTCTATACCGGTATTGCTACGTTACAATGTAGGCAAGTTGGTTACCTTAAACTTAGGCCCTCAGTTTGCTATCTTACTAAATAAAGATAAAACGGTTTTGCAGAATGGTCAAGACGCATTTAAAAGTGGCGACTTTAGCATGGTAGGTGGTGTGCAATTCAACTTTAGTGTATTGCGCATTTACGGTCGTTACAATGTTGGCTTATCTAACATTAACGATGTAAGCAATCAAGAAAAATGGAAAAGCCAGCAACTACAACTAGGTGTTGGTTTCAAACTATAGGTTTGGGTTTAGGTTTTGGATTTTAGGTTTTTCAGGCAAAGGCATTGTGTTTTTACACGATGCCTTCATTTTTTTATCACTGATTTGAATGATTGAAATGATTTGCATGATTTTTAACACTTATTATCCAATGCCAATAGTATTATTTGTTCTCAAAAGAAATTTTTTGTAAAAACTAAATAGACACAACCTTTTAGTGTAAATTAATCATTTCAATCATTCAAATCATTTAATCACTAATATCGTTTTACCGCCATTTTGTACCACCGTTACACATAATATTGTAGTGGCACTAATATTGTTTTACTTAGCACTCTTAATTTTTTTATAATAATACTGTTGTAGTGTGACAACTTGACCAGCCGTATTTTGCAACATAATTGAACATGACTAGAAACAAGCGCTTTTTTGCGGGTGAAGATGAATCGGATTTCATGCCCATAATTCCTATAAACGAGAATGATATAGAAGATAAAAACCTCGTAATTCCAGATGAACTGCCAATTCTACCGCTAAGAAATACCGTGTTGTTTCCAGGTGTAGTGTTGCCAATAACTGTGGGTAGAGACAAGAGTATAAAAGCCGTAAGCGAAGCTTATAAAGGCGATAAATTAATTGGCGTTATTTCTCAAAAAGATACCAATATAGAAGACCCCGAAGCGAAAGATTTGTGCACTATAGGTACGGTAGCAAAAATTATTAAGCTCATAAAAATGCCCGATGGCGGTACAACCATCATTATACAAGGAAAAAAACGTTTTGAGCTTGTGGAAATGCTAAGCGACGATCCGTTTTTTAAAGCCAGTATAAAACTACTTGTAGATGAAGAAAATCCAGAGAACGAAAACTTTGAAGCTTACTTAGGTAGCATTAAAGATTTGGCTTCGCAAATTATTCAGCTATCGCCAAATATGCCTACCGAAGCAGGTATTATTCTTAAAAACATAGAAAGTGCAGGCTTCTTAATCAATTTTGTAAGTAGTAATCTAAATGCAGATTTAACTGAAAAGCAAACCCTGCTTGAAATGCACGACATCACAGAGCGTGCTGAAAAACTAGTGCACTTGCTGCAACGTGAATTACAATTTGCCGAACTAAAAGATAAAGTAACCAATAAAGCTCGTGTAGAAATAGACAAGCAACAGCGTGACTACTTTTTGCAACAGCAACTTAAAAGCATTAAAGACGAGCTTGGTGGCGATAGCAACGAACGTGAAGTAGCCGATATGAAGAAGAAAGCTGAAGCCAAAAAATGGCCAGAAGCTGCCAAAAACTTGTTTAATACCAACGTACAAAAGTTGGAAAGAATGCACCCATCTACACCAGATTATTCTATTGTGTACAACCACTTAGACCTGTTGCTAGACCTACCTTGGGAAGAATATACCGATGATAATTACGACCTAAGCAATGCTAAAAAAGTGTTGGATACAGACCATTATGGTATGCAGAAAATTAAAAACCGCATACTAGAATATTTGGCAGTATTAAAGCTAAAAGGAGATATGAAAAGCCCAATTTTATGTTTTGTAGGCCCACCAGGTATTGGTAAAACATCGTTGGGTAAAAGCATAGCACATGCTGTTGGGCGCAAATATGTACGCGTAAGCTTGGGTGGCTTGCACGATGAAAGTGAAATTCGTGGTCACCGTAAAACCTATATTGGTGCCATGCCAGGTAGAATTTTGCAGAACATTCGCAAAACCAAAACCAGCAACCCGGTAATGATTTTAGATGAAATAGATAAAATAGGTAACGACCATAGAGGCGACCCTTCATCTGCATTGCTAGAAGTGCTAGATCCAGAACAGAACAATACTTTTTACGATAACTACCTAGAACTTGAGTACGACTTAAGTAAAGTGCTATTTATTGCTACCGCCAATAATTTGCAAAACATACAGCCAGCCTTACGTGACCGTTTAGAAATTATAGATTTAAGCGGCTATGCAGTAGAAGAAAAGGTAGAAATTGCTAAAAGACACTTAGTACCTAAACAAAAAGAAGCACATGGTTTAGGTAAAGTAAACCTAAAACTAGCCGACAAAGTATTAGATAAAATAATAGAAAGCTACACTAGAGAAAGTGGTGTACGTGAGCTAGATAGGCAGTTGGCCAGCATTATGCGTTACCAAGCCAAAGAACTAGTGCTGAACGAAAAAGTAAAAAGCCCAGTTACTGCCGATGATGTAGAAACCATTTTAGGTTCTGCCAGATATAGTAACGATATCTACAAAACGGTGAATATGCCGGGTGTAGTGGTAGGCTTGGCCTGGACTTATGTGGGCGGCGATATTTTATTTATAGAAACCGTACTAAGCGATGGTGGCAAAGGTGAGTTGAAACTAACTGGTAACCTTGGTAATGTGATGAAAGAAAGTGCCATCACTGCGCTTACCCTATTGCAAGCCAACGCTAAAAAATACGGTATAGATGTAGAAGATTTTGGTAAGAAAACCATTCATGTGCACGTGCCAGAAGGCGCTACACCAAAGGATGGTCCAAGCGCAGGCATTACCATGCTTACCTCTTTAGCATCTGCATTTACTGGCCGTAAAGTAAAACCTTACCTAGCCATGACGGGTGAAATTACCCTACGTGGCCAAGTATTGCCAGTAGGCGGTATTAAAGAAAAAGTATTGGCTGCCAAACGTGCTGGCCTAAAAGAGATTATTATGTGCTGGCAAAACCAGAAAGACGTAGAAGAAATAGACAGTGCGTTTATTAAAGGTGTTACGTTTCATTATGTAAAAAACATGCAGCAAGTGCTAGATTTAGCTTTGGTGTAAATAGATAATATAAGTTACAAAAGCCTGCTGCGATTAAAGTAGCAGGCTTTTTGTGCGTTAATTTTCAAGTTTCCTATAAGCGTTTGGGGCTATGGTTTATTGTTCCATAGGGACAAAAGGTGGGTAGAAAAATGATATTTTCACGAACGTTCCATAGATACGTTTTATGCGAGAATACAGCACCATGCGTTTCTACAGAACGCCAACCCAATTCTAATTTATTATGGCTACCTATCATTTGTTCCTATGGAACAATCATCACAGCCGTGGTAAATTGCCCTCAATTACCACGGCTAAGTTTCTGCCACTATCTGCCGTTATACTTATCTAAAAAATATTTTTATCCAATCAGAAGTATTATTACTTTAGCTTATCCAATAATTTTAAAAAATAAGCGTATGGAACCAAACACACCAGTAACCGACCCAGTTGCAGAAAATAGCAACTACGAAAACTTCGATTTGTATTACAGCAATCGATTAACAGCCCTTACCAATGCTGCCGATGCCAACATTGTAGGCTTGCTTACCGCAGCCGGCTACCCACCAGCCATTATAGCTGCTAAAACTGCCGAGCTTGAAGCCCTTAAAAAACTAGATGACCTACAGAAAAAAGAGTACGGTGAGCAGTACCAAGCCACTGAAAATTTTGACAAATTGGCTACCAGCCTGCATCCTAGTTATTTAAGCCATGTAAAATGGGGCAAATTAATTTTTGAAGATGACTTGGCAGCCACCAATGCCTTGAGCCTGAAAGGTAAGCGACTGAGACCCGAAAGTGGTTACTGCAACCAGGCATTATTATTTTATGATGGCGTATTAAGTAACGATACCTACAAAGCAGCAATGGTAGCAAGGGGCATTACTGTGGAGAAACTGCAAGCCGGGCAAACAGGCTATACTACCTTAAAAGCAATGATACCTATAAAAGCAAAAGAAACAGGTGAAGCACAGCAAGCCACCCATACAAGAGATGAAGCTTGGGATGCATTTGACGAATGGTTTGTGAAATTTAAAAAATACGCTATGCTAGCACTTAGCGGCGAACCCCAATTGAGGGAAAAAATGGGTTGGAAGGAGTAAATAAGCCAATTTTTTAACAACTCATAACAGTTTTATTGTAATTCAATTGTAAAAAGTGGCGGTTCCAGAGTGAACTGCCACTTCTTTATGCTTCCCCACCATTTTCTAGTATGTCCGCACCATATTTTTATACGTCCTCGCCATTTTTAGGTGAGTCCGCATTATTTTTTAGTATATCCCTACCGTTTTGTAGTATGTCCCCATTGTTTTTCAGCACATCCGCACCATTTTCCACTAGTGTTATTAGTGCTAAAGCTTTAATTGGTATAAAAAATAGGCATTTAAAACTAAGTTACAATAGCGAACAAGTGAGATACCTGATAGAGAAAGCGAATAGGGATGCTGAAAAATATATTGCCGAAAGTTTTAGCAGTTGGGTATTTGGTATTGTTTAGTATGAAAACTTTCGGCTATTTTTGAGTTGGTGGCAATGTTACCACGACACAAAACAGACAATTATATACAAAAATGACAATACTAAAATCCGACTTACCAGAACAATCTGCACTCAATATTGCCAATAAAAAGTATGACTTCATTGATAGTTTTGTAGGCACTGTAAATGACGAAAACAACTCTATAACTTCTCAAAAAGTTGGTAAAGCCTTCTTTACAAGTAGTCCAAAATGGGTGGACAAACTATTTATTTTGAGAAACAAAATAGTTTCAATTTTTGGGTTAAAAACTTCGGGAGAAACTACCGACAGACAAAAACTTCTTGATAGTTTTAACTGTGAAACAGGACAACAACTTGGTTTGTTTAAAGTTTTTAACCGAACTGACAGCGAAGTTATAATTGGTGAAGATGATAAACATTTGAATTTTAGAGTTTCGTTATTTATTGAAAATCATTCTATCGAAACAACCAAGAAAAATCTAACTATTTCAACAGTAGCCGAATTTAACAATTGGTTTGGTAGGCTATATTTTTTACCAGTCAAGCCATTTCACAAGTTAATCGTACCAACCATGTTGAAAGGAATAATCAAAGAATTAGAAAAAGTATAAACCATGACAGTTTTAGACGAACTTAAAAATTATTGGAAAGAAAATAATTTGCCAGTTGATGGAGGTGCAAGCGAAACTTTTAACAAAGCTCAAATTGGACGATTTTATTTTCGTTACCCAAACCTAAACGGAACAGCTCTATTACTGCACGACATAAATCACTTTTTAACAGGTTATCCAACAACTTGGAAAGGCGAGTTTCAAGTGAGTGCTTGGGAGTTATCAAGTGGAGGACGCAAGGGGTTTCCAACAACTTGGATTTATCCAATTTCATTGGCAACATTAGGATTATTATTTTATCCATTACAAACTATTTCCGCTTACAAGAACGGAAGAAACCAGAAAAATGCTTTTGTTATTCACAAATTGACGGACATATTTTCATTGACAATAGACGAACTAAGAAATTACTCGGCGAAAAAAACACTGCCACCAACATAGTATTGTGGCAAGTGGGGGCTGATGAAAGTAATTGAACTTTGGTAATTTTATTGTACTTTCCTAAGAGCAAAGGATGTTACATCCAAATGCTCGTAAAACCAGATTACAAATCTGAACTAACTGAAATCTAAGCCGTCACTTAGTTTAAGTAGTAGGTATTTAAAACTAAGTAACAATAACGAACAGGTGAGAGACCTGCTTGAGAGCGAATTTTAATTAAACACAAGCAAAAATGAAAAACATAGACAAACAAAGTTTAGAAAATGCGTATCGCTTATTTGAAAGTGGGGCTATTGATGCTATAGAAATAGGCACTACCAAAGGTTTGCAACAAATACATACTTATTTGTTTGAGGGATTATATGATTTTGCAGGACAAATACGCAAGCAAAACATAAGCAAAGGCGGCTTTCGATTTGCCAACGCTTTGTATCTACAAGAAGCTTTGGCAAAAATAGAATTGATGGCACAACATACTTTTGAAGACATAATAGCCAAATATATAGAAATGAATATTGCCCATCCGTTTTTGGAAGGCAACGGAAGAACCACCAGAATATGGCTAGATATGATTTTGAAAAAAGAACTTAAACAAGTAGTAAACTGGCAGTTTGTAGATAAAGCATTGTATATGCAGGCCATGGAACGAAGCCCCATAAATGATTTAGAATTAAAAACTTTGCTACTTGCTCATCTTACTACCGATGTAAACAATAGAGAGGTAATTTTTAAAGGCATAGAACAATCTTATTTTTATGAAGGCTATAAAAAAGAAGATTAAATGACAATCCGCTGTTCGAGATGTTCCAAAGGGCATCTCGAACAACAGATAAAAGGCATCTCTTATGCCATAGAATACTTGTAATAGTTAGTTCAATTGTAGATAAATAGATGCTTTACAACTAACCCACCATTTCGCTGTTCTAGTTGTTTTATTCATTAGTTTTAATGCCATGTTTCAAAACATCAAAACCTATTATTACCGCATGATACCGCATCTTACTGAGGCGGATTGGCAAGCATTGGAAGAACGATTGACCATTAAAACCTACAAAAAAGGCGACTATATTGTAAAGCAAGGTGACGTATGCAATTATGTGTACTTTATTAATGTAGGCTTCTTACGCTTTTACAAAATAATTGATGGTAAAGAAATTTCTACAGGCTTTATTGGGGCTAATGAATACGTATCTGCTTACGATAGTTTTTTAAAAAGACAGCCAGCTTTTGAAAACTTAGAAGTGCTAGAAGACGCTGAGTTGCATTGCTTGAGTTATGATGATATGCAGTTTTTGTACAAGCATTATCCTGTGTATCAAATGTTTGGTAGAGTAATAGCTGAACAACTATTTATTTGGATAAATGATAGAACCAATGCCTTGCTGCTATTAACACCAGAACAGCGCTACGAGAACATGATTAAAAACGAATCGGAACTACTACAACGTGTACCACAATACATGCTTGCCTCTTACATAGGCGTAACACCAGAACACTTAAGTCGCATTCGCAAAAAGATGATGACAAAGTCTATTGATATTTATCAATAAATATTACTGGCAAATTCTTCTTAACATTTATCAACGAAAAATAAGTTGCCTTACTTCATGTTTGCATCTCAAACAAAACGAACATGAAGCGCATTTTTATTTTTATGATGACTACCCTTTTTAGTTTGGTAGTATTCTCGCAAAACATTACCCAAACCATTAAAGGCACCGTAACAGATAAGGCAAGTGAGAAGCCATTGGCTGGTGCTACTGTGGTGGTAAGCAATGGCAAAACCTTATCTACCATAAGTAATAGCAGTGGTCAGTTTGCCATTAACAATGTAGCTACAGGCAGGGTAACCATTATGGTATCTATTATTGGCTATAAAACGGCAGTAATACCAGAAGTGCTAGTAACTGCGGGCAAAGAAGTGGTAATGGATATTGCTCTGGAACAAGAAGTAAAACGCCTAGCCGATATAACCGTAAGCAGCAGCAGAATTAAAAAAGGTAATGCGAGTAATGAGTTTGCAGGTGCAAGCAGTAGAAGCTTTAGTATGGAAGAAGTAACCCGCTTTGCAGGGGGCAGAAACGACCCAAGTAAACTGGTGAGTAGCTTTGCTGGCGTAATTTCTAGCAGCGATAGCAGAAACGATATTGTGGTACGTGGCAACTCGCCTGCTGGTGTGCTTTGGCGCTTAGAAGGCTTGCCTACACCAAGCCCTAACCACTTTTCTACGTCTGGTACTACAGGTGGTCCTGTATCGGCATTAAATACCAATGCCTTAAAAACATCTGACTTTTATACGGGTGCTTTTCCTGCTGAATACGGCAATGCTAATGCAGCTGTATTTGATATTCAGTTAAGAACTGGTAATACTGAAAAGCATGAGAAAACCTTACAAGTAAACTTATTTTCTGGCTTAGAAGCCATGCTAGAAGGGCCTTTGAGCAAGAATAAAAATGGTGCATCTTACATGGTAGGCTATCGCTATTCATTTGTACAAATAGGCCAAAGCCTTGGCTTAAAAGTAGGTACAAGTGCAGTGCCTAAGTATCAAGATTGGGTGTATAATATTCAATTTGCCAAAGGCAAAGCAGGTAAGTTAAACCTATTTGGTATGGGCGGCATTAGTAGCATTGACTTTTTGGGTAAGGATACAGATACCACAGATTTTTACTCTAGAAAAGACCAAGACACTTATGTAAAAAGCAACTTCTTTGTGCTAGGTGCAAAGCATACAATAGACGTGGGTAAAAAATCGTACTTGCGTTCTGCTTTGTCTTATGCAGCTACCAAAAGCGATGTAGCGCAATACCAGTATAGCTTACCACTTAATTATACAAGTAGTTGGTTAAGTTTTCAGTCAAATACAGAAAGTAAAACACTACGTTTTTCTAGTTTTTTAAATACCAAATTTAGTGCAAAGCTCAACTGGCGCACAGGTGTGTTGGTAGAGGCATACAATGCCAAATCAAAAGTCATTTCTCGTGAAGGACAATCTAGTACAGCCGTTTTTAACGTGCAGCAAGATTATGATGGCAACAGTACATTACTACAAGCCTATAGCCAAGTAAGATACAAGCCTAGTAATGCTTTCACTATTACGGGGGGCTTGCACAGTATGTATTTTACACTTAACAAAAGCAGTATTGTAGAACCAAGATTTGGTGTGGCTTATCAAATTAATAATAGCAACACGGTGCTATTTAACTATGGCTTGCATGGCCAGCTACAGCCTTTGCCAGTGTACCTTTTTCAGCAAACCAATGGTGGTGTAATAGATAAAAGCAATAGAGATTTAGCCTTTACCAAAGCACACCATTTTGTGTTGGGCTATGAAAGAAGATTGCAGAATGATTGGCGCATTAAAGCAGAAACTTACTATCAATATTTGTACGATGTACCTGTAGAAAAGGCGGCAACAGGGTTTAGTATGCTTAACGCAGGTGCAGACTTCACCTTTCCTGAAAAAGTAGGTTTGGTAAATAATGGTACTGGCGAAAACTATGGTGTAGAGTTAACCATAGAGAAGTTTTTAAGCAAAGGGTTTTATATTTTAACCACAGGTTCTATTTTTAAATCTACTTACAAAGGCAGCGATGGTGTAGAAAGAAATACCACGTTTAACTATGGTTATGCTACCAATGTATTGGCAGGTAAAGAATGGAAAATGGGCAAAGCCAATAAGAACGCTTTTACGTTTGATGTAAAGCTGACAGCGCTTGGTGGCCGATATACTACACCTGTGAATTTAGCCGCTTCAATAGCTGCTAACAAAGAAGTGCTAGATGAAACACGATATAATACAGACCAATTGAAAGGCTACTTTAGATTAGATACTAAGTTTGGTTTTCGCATCAATAGTAGTAAAAGAAAAATGAGCCAAACCTTTTACTTAGACTTACAGAATGTTACCAATCAGCAAAACATTTTCTTAAGAAGATACAATCCTGAAAGGCAACAAATAGGCGAGGTGAATCAAATTGGCTTCTTCCCAGACTTATTGTACAGAATACAGTTTTAAATTTTGTGTCAGAATTACGTTTATATAATTCTCTCGCAGAATGCACAGAAATCGCTGAATTTTCCGTGCATTCTGCGTATTCTGCGAGCAAAAATTATTTAGCGAAATATTTATCAACTTAAATCGCATCACTATGCAGTGGCTTTATGAATTACAGCAACGCAATCCCTTACTTTTTTGGTATGGATGGCTATGTTTTGTAGGCGGTATGGTATGCGCCATACTTACTAAAACAACCAACATTCAGGTTAATAATATCAATGCATTTATAAAGCCTATGAAATTCTTTTTCAGTGTATGGCTATTTTGCTTTACGATGGGCTGGCTCGTATTTGAACTGCAACAACCTAGTATTGCCAATAGTTACAGCGTAATGGTAGTAATAGTGATGAGTATTGAGTTGGTGATTATTACTTGGCAAGCTGCTAATGGTAGACTGTCACATTTCAATGTGTCATCGGCTTTGTACGGTAGCTTGTTTACATTGATGGGTATAGCTATAAGCATACTCACTTTATGGACGCTTTTTATAGGCTATCAATTTTTTACAGTGCAACCTGTAACCATTCCTTTGGGCTATTTATGGGGCATTCGTTTAGGCATTATTTGCTTTGTCATTTTTGCGTTTGAAGGTGGTATGATGGGTGCGAGATTATCGCATACCATTGGTGCTGCTGATGGTAGCGAAGGCTTGCCCATTGTAAACTGGAGCAAGCATTATGGCGACTTGCGTATCGCTCATTTCTTTGGTATGCATGCCTTGCAGTTATTGCCTTTGGCAGGTTATTTTATTTTCAAAAAGCCAAGTGGTATTATTGTAGTATCAGCTATTTATTTTGTGCTGGTAAGTTTGCTTTTAGTAAGGGCTTTAAAAGGTTTGCCATTAGTAAAATACAAACAAGACGAAGTGAAAAAGGAAGTTGTTGTTTAACGCTTCTTTGCTTTCTTGCTCTGTGTTTCTTTTCACTTTTACACCACAGTTATCTCATTCAAGTTGTTAATGGTAATACGTTTTTGATCTTGCAAAAACAACAACACTTGCCAAATATGATGCTTGTTAGTAGGTTGTAGTTGCTTTAGTAATTCAGTAACGTTAATGCTAGTATTAGCCTTTACTACTTGCATTATTTGTTGTTGAATAAGGGCAAATGCTTTGGCAGATAATACATTGGTTTTATTAGCCAAACAGGTATCGCAAATGCCACAACCTTGTGCGGTACCGTCACCAAAATACTTTGAAATGTATTGGCTTCTACATTGCTTGGTAAGTTGTAAATATTGCAACATCACATCTACACGTTCTTGGTAAATGCGTTTACGTTGCTGATAGGCAGCTTGATTAAATACTAAGTATTGTGCAGGTGCTCGGTTGGTAAAATAGTGCAGTTGTGGGCTTTCTTTTTGTGGTGTGTATTGTACAATGCCAAAGGCTTGTAGTTGCTCTAATATTGCTTTTACATCAGCTTCTGTAAGGCGTGTTAGTTTGGCTATTTGCTTCTCGCTGATAGATGTTTGGTTGTCTAAAATACCACTGTAACTGCGTAATAAACATTTTACCACAGTGTCTAACTTGGGGTGACTTTGTTCTATATCGTTCAGTACATTTTTGGGTGCGATAAACTGCACTTTGGATGGTAGAAATACCGACTCGTTAAAACTGATATATCCTTCTTGTTCCAATGCTTTCAGTATAGCCATTACCATAATAATGTTTAGCTGAAAGTTTTTGGTAAAGCTGATTAAGTCAAAACTGTAGTACATGCCTTCGCCTGCACCCACAGGTATGTGTAAAAAATCTGCAAGTGCTTGGTACACTTTTTTAATGTCGTACATCACGGGAAAACGTATGTCTGCCAAGGCTTGTAAGCTTGTCACATCTTTATCATCGTACAATAAAATAGCGTAAGATTTTTTGCCATCTCTACCAGCACGGCCAGCTTCTTGGTAATAATTTTCTAAGCAATCAGGCGTATCGTAATGAATGACTGTTCGTACATCGGGCTTGTCTATACCCATACCAAAAGCATTGGTACAAACCATTACCCTCGTTTTATTATTGATCCATTGTTGTTGCTTTTCGTTACGTTCTTGGTTACTTAAACCTGCATGGTAATAATCTGCCGAAATGTTTTGCAACGATAGTAAATGCGCCACCAGTTTGGTTTGACTTCTATTTCTACAATACACAATACTACTGCCAAGTACATTGGTTAAAATAGTGACCGCTTTGTTGATTTTGCTATCTACATTAAATACCGAGTAAGATAGATTTGGCCGCTCAAAACTTTGTTTAAAAATCAGCCCATCTGCAAGTTGTAGTTTGCTAATAATATCTTCTTGTACCGTAGGTGTTGCAGATGCTGTTAATGCAATAATGGGCACTTTGTCTAAAGCTTCACGTAGCTTATTGATGTTGAGATAAGATGGTCTAAAATCGTAACCCCATTGGCTAATACAATGTGCTTCATCTACTGCTATTAAGCAAATATTCATTGCATGAACATGCTCTTTAAATAAATTGGTTTCAAGTCTTTCAGGCGATACGTAGAGAAATTTATAGTCACCACTTACCGCTTTTTCAAGTGTTTCTTTTACTTCGTAAAAATTCATACCACTGTGTATAGCCAATGCTTGAATACCTCGCTTTTGTAGGTTTTCAACTTGGTCTTTCATTAAAGCTATTAATGGCGAAATCACTAAGCAAAGCCCATCTATCAACATCGTTGGCACTTGAAAGCAGATGGACTTACCACCACCTGTAGGTAGTAATGCTAAGCAATCTTTTTGCGCAAGCACAGCAGTAATAATGGCTTCTTGCTCACCACGAAAAGCGTTGTGCTGCCAGTACTGTTGTAATATGTGATGTGGTGTAGACAAATGGTGAAAAGCGAAAGGTTAGAGGTGAAAAGTCAAAGGTGAGACGTGAAATATTAAATCATAAATTTCGAATTATAAATCTCAAATCGTAGTTACTTTCTTCCAATTCAACCTTAAGCTATTCAATGCTAGCACTACATCGCTGCAGCCCATTAATAAAGCCCCTACAGTGGGCGTAAATAGGCCGATTGCTGCAAATGGTATCGCAATAATGTTATAGAAAAATGCCCAAAATAAATTGCCTTTAATAGTGTTGTGCGTATGCTTGCCAAGTTGCATGGCAACAGGTAGTTTTTGTAAGCCATTGTTCATTAATACCACCGATGCACTTTGTATAGCTAGTTGTGATGCAGCACTCAAACTCACACTAATAGTGGCTTTTGCCAATGCAGGCGCATCGTTAATGCCATCGCCTACCATTACCGTTGGTGCTGCTTTGCACAATGCATCTATCATGTCTAGTTTTTGCTGTGGTGTTTGTTCTGCTATCACTCTATCTATGCCAAGTTGGCAAGCTACTTGTTCGCATTTAGCTTGGCTATCGCCACTTAATAGTATGGTAGTAATGCCTTTGCTTTTAAAGTAATTGATAACTGCTTTTGCTTCAGGTCTTACTTCATCTGCAATATCTATCCAGCCAATGAGTGTGTTGTTTTTTGTTACATACAAATGGTGGCTTGTATCTACTATTTGTTCATCTATTTTGGCCGAACCAATCCAATATGTATTGCCTTCTTTGTCGCTTGCTTTCATGCCAAGCCCTTTTATCTCTTCTATTTTTTGCCACCTCAATACTTCCTGTGTTTTCCACGCAGCAGCAATACTTTTAGCAATTGGGTGGTTAGAAAATTTCTCTAAAGAGTAAACGAGTTTCTTAAAGTCTGCTTCTTCAATGTCTGATTTGAAATTTGAAATTTGAAATTGTCCAGAAGTCAATGTACCTGTTTTGTCAAACACAATTTGCTTAATCTGTGCAAATAATTCCATGCTGTCGGTCTTGGTATAAAGAATACCATTTTTAGCAGCTCTACCAAGCCCAACCGCAATAGCAGCAGGCGTTGCAATGCCCATAGCACAAGGGCAACTAATTACCAATACGGCAATACTTCTCATCAAGCTATCGCCAAAACTTACATCCAAAAAGAAGTAGTTCACCACAATTGTTAGTACCGCAATACTTACCACCGTTGGTACAAAAATGGCACTTATTTTATCCGCCAATAATTGCATCGGTGGCTTTTGCCCTTGTGCTTGCTTCATCAATTCTACAATACCATTTAACACGGTGTCTTTACCAGTTGCAGTTACGTAGCATTTTACATTGCCGTTAGATAGTACACTACCACCTATTAAAATATCACCTTGCTTTTTAAATACAGGCACACTTTCGCCAGTAATAATGGCTTCGTTTACTTCTGCCTCACCGCTTAGTATTTTACAGTCTTGTGGTACTTGCTCACCAGACTTTATCAATACCAAATCACCTGTTTTTAAAAATGTATTTTCTATGGGGAAAATGTTCTCGTTATGTGCATCATCATAGGCAATCATATTGGCCATTACCTTATGTTGCTTCGTTAGTTCTTTAATGGTTTTTTGTGTACGAGCTACCGATGCGTCTTCCATCCAATTACCTAAAAACACCAACGTAATTATCGAAGCTGCCGTTTCGTAAAATATCTGGCTCTCATTACCAGTAATAGTGCCTATTAAACTATACACAAAAGCTGCTAATGAACCCAGTGCAATCAACACATTCATGTTTGGTATGCCTTTGCTCAAACTCTTTACAGCACTGCGTCCAAAGAAATTCATGCCTACAATAAATACAGGTAAGCAGATAGCCATTTGCAACCAAGCGTTGTGTAAAAAATGAACATGAAAATACATGGCCCAATGACCTATCATCAACACCAAAGTAAAGGGCAGCGTAAACCAAAACTTTTGCAAGTAAGTGCCTAAAAATGGCTTTTTAGTTTCAGTAACTTCTACGCTATCATCAACCACATGATAACCAAGCTCGTTAATGTTTTTCTTAGCCGTAGTAAGCGAGTTTTCTGCGTCTACAGTTTCAAAGCTTACATCGCCAGTAATCGCATTTACCTGCACTTGCTGCATACCTTGTTTTTGCAGCACTTTACTTACACTTAAAGCGCAATTGCTGCAAGTCATTCCTTCAACCTTCCACAATATCTTTTCCATAATTTTTTATTTTATGTTACCAGCTGTAGCCATTCTTATCATCGTCTGTTGCATCGCACACTTGTACGTTCTGTTCATTATTTGTCATGCTGACGAAGGAAGCATCTGCCAGCCAACGGTTAGATTCTTCGTTCCTCAGAATGACAATAACAATAAGTGCTACAAATTTACCCAATATTACCAAGCGTTAGCTGTAAGCACTATGACATTTATCAGTTATCGAAAATCAATGCGTTTTACACTATTATCTTTTCGGCTACATTGTATCTTCGCCACATGATTCTAGTGTACAATATTTCACAAATTCATGATGTTGCAAGCCAAGTATTAGCCCAATTTGGCCACAAAAAAGTATGGGCTTTTTACGCACCTATGGGTGCAGGTAAAACCACTTTTATACATGCCTTGTGCGATGTGCTGCAAGTAACCGATGTGGTTAGCAGCCCCACATTTGCCATTATTAATGAGTACACAAGTCCTCGTTTTGCCATTATTTATCACATGGATTGGTATCGACTAAAAAGTGAAGAAGAAGCCATTAATGCAGGTGTAGAAGATGCCTTACAACAAGGCGATTTATGCCTAGTAGAATGGCCTGAAAAAGCCCCCGATTTATTGCCTGATGACGTGGTAAACATTACCATAGAATTGCTAGATGCAGCTACTAGACAAATGGCGATTCATTAAATTATTATCATGCATGGTGCATTAATCAAATTTCAATAGTAACTTGCTCACACTTATATAATTTATTATTATCAATGGCTACCACCAAACCGTACATTTCTACATCGTTTAGTTACGAAACTTTAGAAGAAACTTTAGATGTAAAACCGCAAGGGGCTAAACTAGATATTGGTATACCAAAAGAGTTTGCCTTTCAGGAAAACCGTATTGCGCTTACACCTGAAGCGGTAGGTGTATTGGTAAGTAATGGCCACCATGTAATGCTAGAAAGCAATGCGGGGCTAGCCAGCCATTATAAAGACAAAGAATACAGTGAGGCCGGTGCTAAAATTGTGTACGATAAAGCAGAAGTGTACAAAGCACAGTCGCTTATAAAAAGCGCACCAGTTGTAGAAGAAGATATGGGCTTGCTGCAAATGAATCAAACCATCATTTCGCCCATTCATCACTCAGCTTTAAAAGCTTGTATTATAGAGAAAATGATGGAGAAAAAAATTACTGCCATCAGTTTCGAAAACTTAAAAGATGATAGCGGTACTTACCCAATAGTACGCAGCATGAGCGAAATAGCAGGTAGTGCATTAATGCTAATTGCTGGCCAATATTTAAGTAGTTTTAATAAAGGTAAAGGTGTATTGCTTGGTAGCATCAGTGGTATACCACCAACCAAAGTAGTAGTTGTAGGCGCAGGTATTGTGGGTGAAACAGCTACTAGAAATGCCTTGGCTCTTGGTGCTAGTGTAAAAGTATTTGACAATAATGTGTATCGTTTAAAACAGTTGCAAGATAATTTAGGCCATCGTGTATGGACGAGCGTTTTAGAGCCACGCATTTTATCCAAACAATTAAAAACTTGTGAAGTAGCTATTGGTGCATTAAGCAACGAAAGTGGTAGAGCGCCAATAGTAGTAACAGAAGAAATGGTAGCAGCCATGCGACCAGGCAGCATTATTTTAGATGTAGCCATAGATAGAGGCGGTTGTTTTGAAACAAGTGAATTAACTAGTCACGAAAACCCAGTATTTGTTAAACACGATGTGATACATTATTGTGTACCAAATATTCCCAGTGGTTTTGCACGTACCGCAAGCCAAGCCATTAGTAATGTATTGATGCCTTTAATGCTTGATATTAGTGATAACGGCGGTTTGGATGAAATGATATGGCACAATATTAATTTACGAGAAGGTATTTATTTGTTCAAAGGCGCATTGACAGATTTCTACATCAGCCAAAAGTTTGACCTTAAATACACCGACTTGAATTTGTTAATAGCAAGCCGACGATAAATACTTGAAAGTATTCAACGAATAACGTTTGTTTGCAACAATTGGTATTATTTTGAACAAATGCTAAACTTAGTGCATTAGATAAACGTTAATTGAGGTTATTGAACCGCTTTAGAAATTATGAGCACAGCCAAAAAATCAGTTGTAACCATTGTTGGTGCAGGTCCTGCAGGGCAAATGGCAGCGCTTTTTTTGGCAAAACAAGGTGTCGCTTCATTATTAATAGATAAAGGTGCACATCCAAGGTCTAAGCCTTGTGCGGATGTGGTTACAGGCCAAGCCATACGTGTGTTACATGAACTTGATGAAAACCTACCTTTGGACAAATCATTTACAGACAAATATTTACGCATAAACGGTACGTTGCTACACACACCAAATGGTAGCCAACTAGACATTGCTTTTCTGCCATTAAATAGATTAGAACATTTACCCACATGCATAGCGATGCCTAGGGCAGACTTTGACAACTGGCTTCATGAGAAAATAATAGCAAGCCCATTAATAGAAACACTTGATAACACTGCTATTACAGGCTGGGAAAAAGATACCGTAACTAGTGAATGGAAACTTTTTAATGCACATAAGCAAGTCATCGTACAAACCAAATTATTAATTATTGCGACAGGTTCATCTGCATCTTTGGCTTATACAGTAGGTAATTTATCAAAAGAAGACAAGCATTTTGCAATAGGTGTACGTGGTTATTTTAAAAATATTGGCAATGCAGATTATCCCAATCATGCAGAATTGTTTTTACACAGAAAAATGATGCCGGGTGGCTTTTACATTGCGCCGTTTAACAATGGTGTAGCCAATGTAAATGTGGTGATGCGTAGCGATGTAGCAAAGCGCAATCATGTAGATTTAAAACAGTTGTTTTGGGAAGCAATAGAATTGCACCCTACCTTGAAAGAGCGTTTTAAAAACGCAGAACAAATAGGTAAACTAGAAGGTGGTGCATTGCATTTAGGTACGAAAACAAGACCCATTTCTGGTGATGGTTATATGCTGGCAGGTGATGCTGGTGGTTTGATAGATTTGATGTCTGGCAATGGTATTCCTCAGGCAATGATTAGCGGTAAATTTGCAGCATTGCAAGCAGCTAAAGCCATAGCTAGTAATGATTTTAGCGCAGCGAGTTTAAAAGAGTATGATGCAAACGTGTACAATAAAATAAATAAAGATTTGAAGTTGGGTAAATTATTATCGCCTTTTATGGGTAATGATTTTATACTTAACAGAGCTACCAATGCGCTTAATTTTATTGCTACACGTAAAGGTGCACAGGCGCAATTAAGTAGCTTGTTGTACACTAAAAATGTAGCAACTAAATTGATCAATCCAATGTTTTATTGGAAAATGTTAACCTAGCTGCAAGGCTTTTGCTAGCAATTCATTTAAAGGTTTTTGTATGGTAAAATATTCGGCAATTACAATCATTGGTGCAGGGCCAGCAGGGCAAGTTGCGAGCCTTTTTTTAGCAAAAAAGGGCATCAAAGCATTGCTGGTAGATAAGGGTGAACATCCTAGGGTAAAGGCCTGCGCAGATATTGTGGGTGGTCAAGCCGTACGCATATTACATGAGATTGATCCTGAATTGGTGTTGCAGTCAGATTTTGCCAATAAATACCAAGCCATTAAAGGCACATTGATACATACACCAAATGGAAAATCGCTCAATATTCCTTTTGTAAAATTGAAAAATATAGAACATCTGCCTACTTGCATTGCCATGCCTCGTATTGAATTTGATAATGTGTTGCATGAAAAAATTATGGCGACAGGTATGATTGATTATTTGCCAAACACAGCCATTTCTAACTGGCAAAAAGATGAGAACACCAAAGAATGGTTACTATTAGATGCCAAAAAAGAGCCTATAATCAGAACCAAGCTTTTGATAATTGCAACAGGTTCTTCAGCCTCTTTACCGTTTACAGTAGGCAATCTTGAAAGAGAAGACAAGCACAATGCATTGGGTATTCGTGGGTATTTTACCAATGTAACCAATAGCACTTTACCAGATTATGGTGAGATGTTTTTTATGGAAAAATTGATGCCGGGTGGCTTGTATATAGGGCCGTTTAACAATGGCTTGGCCAATGTAAATATTGTGATGCGCAGCGATATAGTAAAAAAACAGCACCTTAATTTAAACCAACTATTTTGGGATGCTGTTAATTCGCATCCTATTTTAAAAGAACGTTTTAAAAATGCTGAACAGGTGGGGAAATTAGAAGGCTGCGGTATGCAATTAGGTACTAAAAAGCGCCCTATTTCTGGTGAAGGCTATATGCTTGCAGGTGACGCTGGCGGCTTGATAGATTTAATTTCTGGTAATGGCATACCGCAAGCCATGATTAGTGGTAAAATTGCTGCAGAGCAAGCTGCTATTGCTTTAGCACAAAATGATTTTAGCGCAGCTATGCTAAAACAATACGACAATAAGGTGTATAAAAAGATAGATGATAGCTTAAAACTAAGCCGACTAATGGCGCCTGTAATGGGCAATCGCTTTTTTCCTAAACTGATATTGAAATGGCTAAACTTTATTACTACGCGTAAAAATGCAGAAGCGCAATTAGGGCTATTGCTAAATACAAAAACCATTACAGCGCATTTGCTTAATCCTATGTTTTATTGGAAGTTTATAAGATAGGTTTGTAGCAATTTTATAAATAATTTGCCAATTTATTTGCAACTTTATCAGGCAAATACATTGTCTATCAGCCTCATCAATTGATTGTTATGAACGCAGCTACAAATATCTCGCAACACTACTCTTACCAAGAATATGTGGCTTTAGAAGCAGAAAGCCAAGAACGCTTTGAATTTTACAATGGCGACGTGACTGCTATGGCGGGAGGAAGTAAAGTGCATAGTAACATCGCATTTAATATTGCTAGTTTTCTTAAAAATAGATTTAAACCTAAAGACTACGACGTATTTCAAGAGGGGATAAAAGTGGCTATAGAGAGCGATAATGTTTATATGTATCCTGATGTGGTGGTGAGTTGTGACGTTGCGGATAAAGAAGACCCATATTTTGTTCGTAACCCATTGATAATTGTAGAAGTATTATCGCCTAGTACCGAAACTGCTGACCGCTCTAAAAAGTTTCACATTTACCGAAAAATAAAATCGCTGCGTTACTATCTGTTAGTATCGCAAGAACAGCCAATGATAGAGGTGTTTAGCAGACAAAATAGTAATGCCCTATTTACCTACAACTTGTTTGAAGAGATGCAAGATGTGGTTGACTTTGCTGATATTGATTGTCAGTTAGCTTTAAAAGATGTGTACGAAGGGATTGCGTTTGGTGGTGAAATAGCAGACTAATTCTACTTGTAATCTGCAATTGAAATTTGCTCCTTGCAAAAACCATATTCTTGAATATCGTTGCTGCTAACGATGATGAGTTTGTGAGCGCAATAGGTGCTGATGAGTTTGTTGTAGAGATTGTAACCTGTAACATCTAGGTTGGTGCAAGGCTCGTCAAGAAGTAGTACGTTGGTATCTGAGAAAATGGCTTGCGCTAGTTTGATGCGCTGTTTCATACCGCTACTGTAATAACGAATTTGCTTGTTGGCGTTTTTCTCTAAGCCAATGATGGCAATAATTTCAGCGATGGTGATGCTTGGTAATAATGGTTTAAAAGCCGCATGAAATTGTAGAAATTCTGTAGCTGTCATTTCCTCTATTACTTCTAAATAGGGTGCTACTAAAGCGATATGTTTATAGAAATTATCGACTGTCAACGGTCTACCATCAACAGTAAAATCTACAGAACCTTCACTTGGGTTAATGGCACCTGCAATGGTTTGTAGCAAAGTGCTTTTACCACTACCATTTGGGCCAATAATGGCGTAAGAATTACCTGCACTAAAGGTATAAGTACTTTGTCGGAAAATCCAATCCCGATTGTAACGCTTGCCAGTATTTGTAAGTTGTATTTGCATATTGTTTTTGTCATTCTGAGGAACGAAGAATCTAACCGTTGGCTGGCAGATGTTTCGTTCCTCAACATGACATAAAAAAGCTGAATAAAGTATCTAAACGTACAAGTGTGCGACGCAACGATGTTCAATTGAAAAACTGTAGCTGGTCAACAAAAAAATACCCAATTATTTTCTGCTATAGTTTGGTGCTTCTTTGGTAATATCTACATCGTGTGCATGGCTTTCACGCATACCTGCATTGGTAATTTGTACAAAAGTGGCTTGTTGTAAAGCCTTGATATCTTTAGCACCGCAATAACCCATACCTGCACGTAAGCCGCCCACATATTGATAAACGACTTCGCTAAGTGGGCCTTTGTAAGCAATTCTACCTTCAATACCTTCTGGTACAAATTTCTTTACATCGTCTTCAACATCCTGAAAATAACGGTCACCACTACCTTGGCTCATAGCGCCTAAGCTGCCCATACCACGGTACTCTTTGTACTTACGAGCTTCATAGATAATGGTTTCGCCAGGGCTTTCTTCTACACCTGCAAATACACTACCCATCATTACCACATTGGCGCCAGCAGCAAGGGCTTTTACCATGTCGCCAGTGTAACGAATACCACCATCTGCAATCACTGGAATGTTCTTGCCTTTTAGTGCATTTGAGGCTTCCATAATGGCTGTAAGCTGCGGCACGCCTGCACCAGCTACAATACGAGTGGTACAAATAGAGCCTGGACCAATACCTACTTTAACGCAATCTGCACCAGCAGCAGCAAGCGCTAAAGCACCTTCGGCAGTACCAATATTGCCTGCAATAATTTGTAGTTTTTTAAAGTTTTTTCTCAATGCTTTTAAGGCATCAATTACGCCTTTACTATGGCCGTGAGCACTATCTAAAGTTACCACATCTACACCAACAGCTTGAAGTGCCGCTGCTCTGTCCATTAAATCTTTGGTAATGCCTAAAGCTGCACCAACCAATAATCTACCAAAGCCGTCTTTAACCGCATTTGGGTTATTGCTTAGTTGCAAAATATCTCGGTAAGTAATTAAGCCTACCAAAATACCTTGTTTGGTTACAACTGGTAATTTTTCAATTTTATATTGTTGTAAAATCTTCTCTGCTTTTCTTAAATCGGTGCCTTCAGGTGCAGTAATAAGGTTGTCTTTTGTCATTACATCCTTAATTTTTTTACTGCGGTTGGCAGTTTCAAAACGTAGGTCACGATTGGTAAGAATACCCACTAATTTTTGATTGGCATCAACAATAGGAATACCGCCAATGCGATTTTCTCTCATTAACTTCAAGGCATCGGCAACAGTTGCAGTTTCACGTAGAGTAATTGGGTCTATAATCATACCACTTTCACTACGTTTTACCTTGCGTACTTGCTCGGCTTGTTTTTCTATAGACATGTTTTTGTGCAAAATGCCCAAGCCGCCTTCACGTGCCAATGCGATGGCTAAATTAGCTTCAGTAACTGTGTCCATAGCTGCTGACAGCATAGGTACGTTTAACAAAATGTCTTTGGTAAGCTGCGATTGGATATTGACTTCACGAGGTAATACCTGACTGTAAGCAGGCATAAGCAAAACATCATCGAAAGTTAAACCAACACCAAATAAGCGAGAACTGCTATTGCTTTTTGCGGGAGATTTTATTGTTGCCATAGGCAAAGATAAAAGCGCAGCGAATATGTGGCAAATGAAGTTTTTGGTTGGATGAAATTCGTCTCGCAGATTTTACAGATTTACGCAGTTTCTTGTTTATGACAATTTATACATTTTACCAGGCAGACAAAGGATTAATCCTTGCAATTCTAAACCCAACATGGCTGCTGCTACAGAACTACTGCTTAAACCAGATTGTAGGTAAATGTCATCTATACCTACTATTTCTTTTGCTGTGAGAATGTTTACAATTGTTTGTTCATCTTGTGATAGTGCCACGAATAATTCACGTTGTTTTTTGGGTTTAGAAGCTTTTGTTTCCCAACCCATGGTGTCTATTAAATTATCTACATCGGTAAAAATGGCCGCTTTGTTTTGTTGAATGAGTTTTAGGCAACCGCTACTTTTGGCATCGGTAATTTTTCCTGGTACTGCAAAAACATCTCTGTTGTAATTGTAGGCCAATTCTGCGGTTATCATGCTGCCGCCTTTGGCTTGTGTTTCAACAACAATAGTACAATCTGCCATACCTGCTACTATACGATTTCTGCGAGGAAAATTGTGTTTATCGGGCTTTGTACTTTTGGGAAATTCGGTAAGCAACCCGCCGTTTAAAAGCATGTCTTTGGCCAATGATTTATGTTGTGCGGGATAAATAGTATCTAAGCCATGCGCTAAAACGCCCACTGTTGGTAAGCTGTTTTGTACTGCTGCTTTGTGTGCAATAGCATCTATACCAAACGCTAGGCCGCTTACAATTAACACATTTAAGGGTTGTAAGGCTTCTATTATTTGTTCAGTTATTTGCTTGCCATAATCACTATTACTTCTTGTGCCAATAATACTGACGATTTTGGTGTTGTTTAAATTGGCGTTGCCACGGTAATATAAAACTGTAGGTGCATCGTAGCAGTGTAGTAAGCGTTGTGGATAATCAATATCTTTTAAAAACAGTGGGCTAATATGGTGTTTATGGCAGAACTTGATTTCTTCTTCGGCTGATTTAAAATCGTCAAAGTCTTTAATGGCTTTTGCCCTTATTTCGCCGATACCTTCAACGCTGCTTAATACTTTTTTCGAAGCTTTGAAAATAGAAGTTGCATCACCAAAGTGGTCTATTAATTGTTTTGCCTGCACTGCACCAATACCTGTAACCTGTGTTAAAGCTATTTGGTGTAAAACATCATTCGTCATAATGTGATGAAGGTAATATAACTTAATATATCATTTTGCTTCGTTACAAAAAAGTTTAACAGTAAAGTCATTTTCAAGTAAAATGGACGTCGCATAGCAACATAGATAAGTGCATTATTCAGTTAGGTTACATCATGGTAATCATTTAAATCAAAGTAATCAGCGGTTACATCCCAATTACTGTAAATTCTGTTCGCCTGTTAGTGCTTCTGCCGGCTTCTGTAGCATTGTCTGCAATTGGCTTGGCTGCGCCAAAACCCTTGTACTGTAAGCGTTGTGCGGGAATACCTTTTTCTACTAAATAATCAATAACCGCTTTTGCTCTATTGGTTGACAATTTCAAATTGTCTTCAGCTTTACCTACATTATCTGTGTGGCCATCCACTTCAATTTTAATAGTAGGATTGTCTGTGAGCAGTTGTAATAACTTATCAAGTTCTACCTTGCTTACGTCTTTCAGTTGGTAAGAATTGGTTTCAAACTGAATGTTTTTGAGTGTGGTAATTTTATTCAGTTCTATTGGTTGTAGGTAAATGTCTTCTTTGTAAATGCTATCTGCTATTTTGCTAGAAAGCTCGTACAGTTTGCTAAAATATAAATAGCCTTTTCTGTTTACAGCAAATGTGTAATCCTTCTTTACTGGCAGCGTTACAAAGTAAAATCCTGTTTCATCGGTTTGAACATTCATTAAGGTTTTACCAGTATTGTTGTCTATTAATTCTACATTACTTGGCAAGCCTTTGCTGGTATTTTTATCGTACACAAAACCTTTTATGTACAAAGTTTTATAAGGTTGTACATCTTCTCGTAAGTCAAATTTGTACAAATCTAAACCACCACGTGTGTCGCTTCTATCGCTTGCATAGTAGGCATTTACGCCATTTGGTGCTACTGCAAGGCTACCCTCATTTTCTATTGTGTTAATAGGATAACCCAAATTTTCTGGAAGGCTCCAAGCACCTGCAAAACCTTTGCGCATTACAAAAATATCAGTGCCGCCATAGCCTTGCAAGCCGCTAGATGTAAAGTACAATGTTTGGTTATCTGCATGAATATACGGTGCAGTTTCGTCGCCTAAAGTATTCACATCTGGCCCCATATTAATGGCTTTGCTCCATTTGCCTTTCTCGTCTCTATAGCTTACATATAAGTCTGCACCACCATAGCCACCCGGACGATTACTGCTAAAATATAACACACGTTTATCTGGGCTTAAACTAGGTGCGCTTTCCCAATAACCCGTGTTGATATTGGTGCCAAGATTTTGCGGTTCGCTCCAACCAGTAGGTGTGGCGTAGCAAATGTATAGGTCGAAATTATCGTGAGAATTATTGCCAATATTGCCTGCAAAAATCATCCATTCACCATCGGCAGAAACACTGATAGCGCCTTTAAATGGCTCGTCGTTAATGTCACCAGCAATTTTTTCAGCCTTAGGTAAAGCGTTAGGATTCGTAATATTTGCTTTGTAAAAATATTCACCACCACCTTCTCTACGAGTAAATACAAGCAGGCTGTCGTTTACCGTTAATGAAGGGAAATATTCTGAGCGTTCGCTATTAATGCTATCGCCTAAATTGATGGGATTGAAAACATAGTTTTTATCAGGATGTTTTTGTTGATAGTTAATGGCAAATGTGTAACTGTCTCTTCTGTATTTAATACTCTTCTGTGTTCTTTCGCCAAGATTTGGTAAGGTGGCAAAGTGATTTACTGCCGCTAGCGCCTCTTCAAATCTACCTTCACCTGCAAGATTAATAGAGTAGGGTAGGCTATAAATTTTACAATAATTACTGTCTTTGTCTTTGGCAATTTCGTAATTGGCAATAGCTGCCTTGTAGTTTTTTAATTCGCCATAAGCGCCTGCTAGTGATAAGTAAGCATCTACATAGTTTTTGTCAATATTGATGCACTTTTCAAGAGCGGTAATAGCCTCTTTATACTCACCGTAGCAAAGGTGTTCTATAGCTTTTTGGTAAATAGGAATCGCTTTTTTATTAACCTTATCAGGGTTATAAGTTTGCGAAAAACTTGTATAAGAAAACAATATTGCTGCGATAATGATGAGATGCTTCATAGACGTGTAAAAGCAGCAATTTCGGGAAAAGTGATGAGTTGAGGGAGTTAAAAATGTAATAACACAAATTTGAACGAATTAAGAATCATAAATCCCAAATCAGAAATGGGCCTTATGGTACGTTAATGTATTTGTGCAATTGCAAACTTAATTCCCATTTAGGGTTAGCTTTTATGTAGTCTATTATTAAAGGTGTTACTGAAGCTGCTTTATCCCATTCTGGTTGCAAGTATAATTTGCAAGAAGGCGATACTTGTGCTGCATATTCTTCTGCCCAAGCAAAATCGTGTTTATTAAAGATGACTACTTTTAATTCATTGGCAAATGGCACAACTTCTGGTAATGGGGCTTTTAATTTTTTAGGTGAGAGGCAAATCCAATCCCAAGTACCACTTAAAGGTGAAGAACCTGAGGTTTCTATATTGGTGCGAAAGCCTTTTTGATGCAAAGCCTCTGTTAATGCATCTAGATTGTGCATGAGCGGTTCGCCACCTGTAACAACAGCTAAAACTGAGTTTATAGTTTGAAGTTTGGAGTTTGAATTTGATTGATTATTGACCTCTGCAACTGCTGTTTCTACAATTGTATTGATACTTAATTGAGGATGTTTAGAAGCGTCCCAACTGTCTTTTACATCGCACCAAACGCAACCAACATCGCAGCCACCTAAGCGTATAAAATAAGCAGCACTACCTTGATAGAAACCCTCACCTTGAATGGTGTAGAAGCTTTCCATTACAGGCAAAGTGAGTAGTGAGTTGTGAGAAGTGAGTAGTTCGGACATTTATGTGAAAAGTGAAAATGTGAAAAGTCAATGGTCAATGGTCAATGGTCAATGGTCAATGGTCAATGGTCAATGGTCAATGGAAGTTGCGAAGTTACACATTGCTGCATGAAGAATAGAACGTACAAGAGTGCGACGCAACAGACGTTCAATAGTAGTACCAAAGCTGGTTACATAAATTCTTTATACACGAATTAGACGAATTGAACTGTGACATGAGTAAAATGCGTCTAATTAATGTTGTTGTTTGATTTGTAAGCTTGTAACGTATTTTTTAGCAAACCTGCAATAGTCATAAGACCTACACCACCAGGTACGGGTGTAATGGCAGAAGATTTTGGTGCCACTTCATCGAATTCTACATCGCCTTTAATGCGAAAACCTTTTTTGGCTGTAGCATCTTCAACACGAGTAATGCCTACATCTATAATTACGGCGCCATCTTTTACCATATCGGCTTTTACAAAACCTGGCTTGCCAAGGGCTGCAACAATAATATCTGCCTGAAGGCAAATTTCTTGCAAATTAGGTGTGTGGCTGTGGCACAACGTAACCGTACTGTTGCCTTGTGGGTGGTTGCTGCTAAGTAAAATGCTCATTGGGCGGCCCACAATATTACTGCGGCCAATAACCACGGCGTGTTTGCCTTTTGTTTCAATGTTAAAATGTTCGAGCATTAACATAATGCCATAAGGTGTAGCGGGAATAAAGGTTTGCAAGCCTTGTACTAGTTTACCCACACTAATTGGATGAAAACCATCCACATCTTTTGTAGGGCTAATGGCTTCTATGACTTTTGCTTCGCTGATATGTTTAGGTAAAGGTAGTTGTACCAAAATGCCATCAACCTTGGTATCGTTATTTAATTCGGCAATTTTAGATAGTAATTGTTCCTCAGTAGTATTGCTGTCAAAACGGATTAATGAAGATTCAAAACCGACTTCTTCGCAGTTTTTTACTTTGCTAGCCACGTAAGTCTCGCTAGCGCCATTATTACCTATTAAAATGGCTGCTAGGTGTGGCTTACGCTGATTGTTTTGTAATAATATATCAACTTCTGCTTTTAAAAGCGCTTTTACTGAGGCTGCGGCTAGTTTGCCATCTAAAATTTTCATGGGGCGAAGATATTTAAAGCGGATTAATTTGCCTTGATGAATGATTTGTAATAATCTCTATGTATTTTATAGAATTTATTTTTATTGATGTTTTTTTTGAAAATGTTGTAGAAAACGTCATTCTGACTAAATGAATTCCTTATTTATTGCCATAAAGATGAATTTTATCTAAAATAATTTGTGTTGTAACATTAATTTACTAAACCGTTTGCAACATTTTGTTAACAATGTTTGTCTTAACCTTCTATATTTGACATTCTTAACTTTTTGTTAAGAACTAAATAACACATTGATAACATAACAAGTTTTTTAACCAAAAATCAAGTTTAAATGAGAAAATTTCTGACGCTTTTGGTTATGGTAGTGTTTACAACATTTGCCATGGCTCAAAACAAGACAGTTACTGGTAAGGTAACTGACGAGAAAGGTGCACCAGTTGCAAATGCATCTGTGGTAGTGAAAGGAACTACGAAAGGTGTAACAACTAATGCTGACGGTAGTTTTAGTATTTCGGTGCCAAACACAGCTAAGACATTGGTGGTTTCATCGGTAGGTTTTGCTAACCAGGAAGTTAGCACTAAAAATTCCCAACTATCAATATTATTACAATCTAGTACAGCTAGCTTGGACGAGGTAGTAGTTACGGGCTACCAAACAGTCAAAAGAAAAGACTTTGTTGGTGCAATAGCAACTGTTGGGGGAAAAGAAGTTGCTGAAAAGCCAATTGCCAATTTTACGCAATTGTTGCAAGGTAAAGCAGCTGGTGTTCAAGTTGTTGGACAAAGTGGACGCCCTGGACAAAATGGCTACATTCGAATAAGGGGAACCGGTTCAATAAATGCGTCAAGCGAACCGTTAATTATTGTAGATGGAATTGCAGTTAATTCCCAAGCATATAGTTTAATTAATCCTAATGATATCGAAGACTTAACAGTTTTAAAAGATGCTGCAGCGTCTTCTATATACGGTTCAAGAGCTGGTAACGGTGTACTAGTTGTAACAACAAAAAAGGGTAAATCTGGAAAGCCTGAATTAAGATACCTTTATCAAAGGGGCTTTACTAAATTACAGCCACTGAATAATGTACAGCTAATGAATGCGCAACAGAAACAGCAGTATGAATTTGCACTTGGTTACACCAATCCTATTTTAGATTCTATGATATCAAACAGAATCGGAACAGTGTTGCCTTCAAATGCAACATTGTTAAACATTACAGCCGATCAGCGTCAAGCATTGTGGGATTTGTCCGCAAGTAGAGGTGTAGGTGATTGGACAAATGAATACTTAAATCAAAAGGCTGGCTCTGAGCAACATGAATTATCTTTATCAGGTACTTCGGATAAAATAAGATACTTTTTCTCCATTAACAGACTCAAAGAGGACGGCTTGTTATATAAATCTTTTAGAGATAGAACTGGCGGAAGATTAAATGTAGAATATGCTGCGTTGGATTGGTTCAAAACTGGTGTTAATTTATCGGTCGCAGTTACAAAGGAATATCAGAATAGAGAAGTGTTTAATGCACAAAATCCTTGGGCTGGTGTTTACCTTTCCAACCCATATGAGCCACTTCGATTGCCTAATGGGACTATCAACTTGACCATGCAGGGATTCTCACCAATTGAAGGTGCTGACAATAATCCTTTTGTACAAGATAGAATTTCTGGCTTCGCAACTATATTTGGTGAAGCGACTATGTTGAAGAATTTTAAGTTTAAAACCTTGTTAGCTTTAAATTACAACACTTTGAAGTCAGAAAGTTATTTGCAGCCTGGCTCTAATTTAGCTGCAATTCTAGGTTACAACTCAAAAACTGATGCAGGAAATCAAGATTTCCAATATGTGTCTACTAATACACTTACTTATCAAAAAACCTTTGCAAGTAAGCATAATTTTAATATTTTAGCTGGTCAAGAGTTTACGAAAAACTCCACATACTTTTATACATTAGAAGGTAGAAACTTACCAACTGTTTCATTAACTACTATTGAAAATGCAGGTACTCCTCAAACAACTTCAACATCAAAACAAGATTTCGCAATAATCTCATACTTTGCGAATGCTACTTATGATTATAATAAAAAATATTATATAACTGTTAGTGGAAGGCGAGATGGTTCTTCTCGCTTCGGAAAAAACAATTTGTTCTCTGACTTTTGGGCAGTAGGTGCATCTTGGAATTTAACCCGAGAGAAAGTTTTAGAAAGATTGACATTCTTGGATGAATTAAGATTTAAAGCTTCCATAGGTACGTCTGGCAATGTTCCAGCGGGATTTTATACTTCTTTAGGTACGTATAGCTTTGGAACAAGATACAATAATTTGCCAACTGCAATCCCAGCCAATTTGCCTAATCCAGATCTAACTTGGGAAAAAAATAAAAACTTTGATCTTGGTGTTGAATTTTCATTTTATAAAAGAAGAATATTTGGTAGTATTGATTACTTTAATAGAACCACTGATGATTTATTATTCCCACGAAATATATCGTTGACTTCTGGTTTTTCTAGCGTTTCAAGTAACGTGGGTTCAATACGAAATAAAGGTGTGGAGGTTACCTTGGGCAGTGATATCATTAGAACCAAAGACTTAACATGGAATGTTACTGTTAATTATACTAATACCCAAAATAGCGTACTCTCTCTAGTTAGTGATAATATCATTTCAAATAGTACTAGATTCAAGGTAGGCGAATCTTTAAATACATTTTTTATGGTTAGGCATGCTGGTGTAAATCCATTAAACGGTAGAAACCAGTTTATCAAGCAAGATGGAACTTTGACTGAAACTTACAGTGCTAGCGACGCAGTCTTATTGTCTGGGAAATCTCCTTTAGCTACTTATTTTGGAGGTGTTTCTACATCTGTTAGGTACAAAGAGTTTGATTTATCTATTCAGTTTTATTATTCAGGCGGAAATTATATATACAATAATGTTTATGCTAATGCTACTGTAGCTCGTGCAGCCCCAAATGTTAATATGTATACCGCTGCTGCTAACACATGGACTAAAGTGGGTGAAATAGCCGAGTTTCCAAATTTAGCTGACCCTACACAGAGGGTTAATAATCAACACGATAAGTTTTTAGAAAAAGGAGATTATATTTCTCTGAGAGATCTAGTTCTTGGTTATAATGTATCTTCTCAAATTTTAAGTAAGATAAAAATGAAAGGCTTAAGATTCTTTGTTCAAGGTAGCAATCTTTGGATCAACACTAAGTTTAATGGCATACCTGAAGTTGGTTTCCCAAGCAGAGAACAAGGTACAACTACATTTACTCAACCTGGTGAATTTAATTTATATGGATACCCACCGTCTAGATTAATTACACTAGGACTTGATATTAGATTCTAACCATTTAAGGATATTTAAATAATTTAAAATGAAAAATATATTTTTAACTATTGCTTTACTAGCTCTGATAATCTCATGTAGAAAATCTGAATTAGATCTAGCACCGTCAAATCAACTACCTGTTGAAAATGCTTTTAATACAGAAACTGATGTGAGCTTAGCCTTAGGTGGGATGTATGCAGGATTAAGAACGAGCGGCTCATACTATGTTAGTGGCACTTGGAATATAATAGCCGATGCATTAGCAGATAATGTTATTATTAGTCAAGCTGGCAGAGGAACTTTGAGAACATTTAGCGAATGGCTTTATAACGGCGATAATACATATGGTCTGTTTACAGGTGGCTATACTATCACTAGACGAGCTAATGCTATTTTAGAAAATATAGATAAGTTTCCCGCTGGTGGATTTAAAGATAACGCGAAAGGTGAAGCATTAGCATTAAGAGCAATGGTGTATTTTGATATGAGTAGGGTATATGGTAAAACGTTTTTGAATGCTAATATAACCGACTCTGTTATGCCGTACGTTACTACAACAGACGTAACTATCCTCCCTCGAAAAGAACCAGTAGCAAACTTTTATACAAAAGTTATTAAGGATTTGACGGATGCGTTACCATTAATAGCTACTTCTAACGGGGTAGGAAGGTTAAACAAAGCGGCGGTTTCTGGTTTATTATCTAGAGTATATTTATACCAAGGTAACTGGGCGAACTGCATATCAGAGTCAAATAATGCGTTGACTAGTACTCCAAATTTACCAAATATAGCAACATTCCCTTCAGTATGGACGGACGCAAGTAACGCGGGTGTACTATTTAAGGTATTAAATACTTCGTTAGACAATGTTAACACCCCAGGTGTGAATTACTATCAAGTTGTAGGGACTAGTGGTATAAGGTCTGAGTATGTTGTTGATTTTAATTTGAAACAACAGTATTTATCTAATGATGTGAGAACTTCATCATATATACAGACTTCAGCTTTCAATGGTGTACAGCAAAATCATATTATCAAATATAATGGTCGGGCGGGACAACCAGCAGGTGTAGTTGACGGCAAGGCTCTAAGAACTGCTGAAGTTTTGTTAAATAGAGCTGAAGCTTATTACAGAAGTGGTAATCAAACAGCTGCTCTAGCGGATTTGAACCTGTTAAAGATGAATAGATATACAGGTTTTGTAAATGTTACCCTAACAGGCTCGTCTTTGCTAGATGAAATATTACGTGAAAGAAGACTTGAGTTAGCTTTTGAAGGCGATAGATTCTGGGATTTAAAAAGACTTAATCTTCCTGTGGTAAGAGATGGAACAAAAGGCGATAGAGCCGATGGCACTGGTGTCACATATTTGTTTTTGAATTTGCCTATTACAGGCGTTGGAAGTCATAGATTCCAGTTACCCTATCCTACCTTAGAAGTAAATTTTAACAAAAACCTTACTCAAAATCCTGGCTATTAATTTTGTGTAACTGTATTGTAAACAAAGAAGGTCAGTTTATTTCGAACTGACCTTCTTTGTTTACAATAAATTGGGTTTCTTCAAATGAACTTTGTTTCCGTCTATCCCTTATTAGCTAGTTGCCCGCATGCTGCATCAATATCTTTACCACGGCTGCGTCTTAGTCTTGCATTTACCCTGTTTTTCTCTAGAATACTCATAAATGCGTCTACTGCGTCTTCGTCTGGTTTGTGAAATTTGAAGGCATCTATTGGGTTGTATTCAATGATATTTACCAAATCTGCTGGTACTTGACGGTAGATTTTTATTAGTTCTTCTGCATCTTTCTGGCTATCGTTGAAGTTTTGAAACAAGATGTACTCAAACGTAATCTCGTTACCTGTTTGCTTGTAAAAGTGGTTTAAAGCTTCAATCAATACGCTGATATTATTGCTCTCATTGATAGGCATAATTTCATTGCGTTTCTTGTCATTGGCTGCGTGTAGAGACAACGCTAATTTAAACTTTACTTTATCGTCACCAAGCTGTTTAATTTGCTTAGCCACACCTGCTGTAGATACTGTAATACGTTTTGGACTCATGCCTAAACCATCTTCTGCGCTAATGCGTTCAATAGCTTTTAGTACGTTTTTATAGTTAAGCAATGGCTCGCCCATGCCCATAAATACAATGTTAGATAGCTTCTTTTGGTAAGCAGCTTCACTTTGTTGATTGATTAAAACTACCTGATCATAAATCTCATCATAGTTAAGATTACGACGTCTTTCCATGTAACCTGTAGCACAGAACTTACAGCTTAAGCTACAACCAATTTGTGATGATACGCAAGCTGTTTTACGAGCTTCTGTTGGTATTAAAACACCTTCAATTAAATGGTTATCGCTGGTTTTAAAGCGGCTTTTAATAGTACCATCTTCACTGTTTTGAACGGTTTCTACTTGAAGGGCTGGCAAAGTAAATTCTGACGCTAACTTGTTACGCAAGTCTTTACTTAAATTGGTCATATCGTCGAAACTATGGGCATGTTTTTGCCAAAGCCATTCGTGTACTTGCTTAACACGAAACTTGGGCTGACCGATAGTTGTAAAATAATTTTCTAACTCTGATAATGATAGATGACGAATATTTTGTGATGCTGACATGCAACAAAGATACACAGCTGATTAAATGGTTCAGTTGATTAGCATGATTGATTTGCTAAATAGCTTTAATAATTGTAACAAACGCACTTTTACAATTGTATTGATAGTACAATTAGTAAATTCGCTTCGGTAAAAGTTGCGCAACGTATCTAAACGTACAAGTAGGTGCTTCGTAAACTCAACATTAACTTGCAACGAAGCTAGATTATTGTATAATCCCGATAGCTATCGGTACTGGTGACCAAATAAAAAAATATGACTAAAACAGCCTCATCGTTTATAGCAAAAAGCACTATTAAAGCTGCTGATATTGAGCATAGAAGAAAGATTAATTTTAATATAGGTAGATACAATGCGGTAGTGCCGCAAGGCAAGCAGCAATTTGCCAATGTGATGAGTGTACGTGAACATGCCAAAAACACAAAATGGCGGGCCATCGAAAATTTAGATGCTTACCTAGAACTGTTTGAAAAACAGATTACTGCACGTGGCGCCAAAGTGTTGTGGGCTGAAACAGCTGAGCAAGCACTTAACCAAATTGGTGAAATTTGTGAAGAAAAAAACTGTAAAACTTTGGTGAAAAGTAAAAGCATGGTGACCGAAGAAATTCACCTGAATGCTTACCTAGAAAGTAAAGGCATTGATAGCGTAGAAACTGATTTAGGTGAGTATATACAACAGCTTGATGGTGAGCCACCTTACCACATTGTAACACCTGCCATGCATAAAAGTAAAGAAGATGTGGCTAAGCTTTTTGCTGAAAAATTGGGTACACCAAGTCATTTGTCGCCAACAGAACTAACGCTGGTAGCAAGGCAAAAGCTGAGAGAAAAATACATACAAGCAGAAGTAGGTGTAACTGGCGCCAACTTTATTGTGGCAGATATTGGCGGTATTGCAATTACTGAAAATGAAGGTAATGCAAGGCTAAGTTGCAGCATGCCTAAAACGCATATTGTGATTGTGGGTATAGAAAAAGTGATTCCGTCAATGACAGATTTGGCAATGTTTTGGCCGCTGCTATCAACATTTGGTACTGGGCAAAAGGTAACTGTGTACAATACCATTGTTACCGGACCAAAACAAGCTAATGAAGTAGATGGCCCTGAAGAAATGTATGTGATATTGCTTGATAACGGTAGAACCAATCTGCTACAAAATACCAAAGCTAGAGAGGCATTGTATTGTATACGTTGTGGTGCTTGTTTAAACGCTTGCCCTGTATATAAAAACATTGGTGGTCATGCTTATGAAACCACTTACAGTGGCCCGATTGGTAGCGTCATTACGCCGCACTTACGTGGCATGACAGACTACAAACACTTAAGTAATGCATCGTCACTTTGTGGTAATTGTACCGAGGTTTGTCCGGTGAGAATCAACCTGCATGAGCTATTACTTGAAAATAGGCATGAGGCAGTGGTAGAAGGTAATAGTGGCATTGCAGAACGTATAGCATGGAAGGTTTGGAAAACGGCTAGCCTTAACCGTAAGATGATGAACCAAGGTAGTGGTGTATTGAAAAATTGGGTGGTAAATAAGGTGTTTAAAGGCTGGACAACTCATAGAAGTAATCTTGACTTTAGCCCGAAAACATTTAACCAAATGTGGCAAGAAAAAATGAACCCTAAAAATTGATAGGTATTTTGTACTTTTAACTACAAGTTTTTAGTCATGAAACTAAATATCATTCAAAAAACATTTGCTAGCGAGGAAGAATATTTCTTGTTTGAAGAAAAATGCGAACTAAGAAATGAATTAGTGAATGGAAACTTAATTGCTATGAGTGGGGTATCTATAGAACATAATGAAATAACTGTTCAAGTATTTCTTTTACTTAAAACACTTTTAAAAGGGGGTAATTACAGATTTTTTATTGAAGCCGTAAAAGTGAAAAATCCATCAGGTAATTTCTTTTATCCTGATGTGATGGTTTGTAATCCGAACCCTCATAAATACTATAGTGAAGAACCTATTTTATTGGTCGAAGTATTATCTGAAAGCACACGTACATATGACCTTACCGATAAATTTATTCAATACAAACAAATACCAAGCTTACACTATTATTTGTGTGTAGAACCTGAGCAGCAAGTAGTAATTTTTTACTTTAAAAATGCAGAAGGTGAATGGATGACTGAAACTTACAGCAAAGAGGCTGATGTTGTAAATCTACCGCAATTAAATACCAGCTTTACGCTAAAGGATATTTACAAACCAGAATAGTGCTGCTACTTTATACAGAACAAACTTCACCTCGTTTAGAATATACCACCAATTTTATACAAAGTATTATTGGCGAAGCCATTACTATAACTACTGATAAAGAACTGTTTACGCAAGCTAATGGTGTTAAAATTAGTTATAGTAATGAGGCTGTTTGTAGTAAAACCTATCACATACAGCCACAAGGTTTGTTGTTTCAGAATAGTATTGAACTGATTGATATTGAGGTAGCTACTTGCAGAGCACAAATGTGTTTTTTCGCTTCGCAAAATGATAGTCATGGCTTTGATGTGTTGTCGGCCATATTTTATCTAATTACTCGATATGAAGAATATTTGCCCTATGATAAAGATAGTTATGGTAGATATGCCCACACCAATTCGTTAGCTTATCAGCATCAGTTTTTAAACCTGCCTTTGGTAAATATTTGGTTAAATGATTTTAAAAGAAGAACGTTAATCGATAATCCACAATCGCTAGAAAATTTAGGAGTACTAGCGACTGACGATATTCGATTATCGATTAATAATCACGCACCATTCACCTTTACCCCAACTTACGATATTGATATCGCTTATGCACATCAGTACCAACCAATTTTTAAAAATATAGGTGGCTTTTTTAAAGATTTAATGCGTGGCGATTTTGAAAAAGTAATTGAAAGAGCAACTGTATATAGCGGCACAGCAAAAGACCCTTTTGATACGTATGATTGGCTAGAAGACCTGCATCAAAAGCATCATCTACAACCGATTTACTTTTTTCTATTAGCAACAAAACGAGGTGTTTACGATAAAAATGTATCGCCAAGAACTAAAGGTATGCAGCAGCTAATTAAGCAACAACATAGCAAGTACACAGTTGGTATTCATCCATCTTGGCAAAGTGGTGATAGCGATGCACTATTAATACAAGAGAAGCAAGCACTTGAACACATCACACAAGCGAATTGCACTAAAAGCAGGCAACATTATATTCGCTTGTCTCTGCCTGAAACTTACAGAAAGCTTATAAAAATTGGCATTACAGACGATTACTCAATGGGTTATGGCAGCATCAATGGCTTTAGGGCTTCTGTTGCTTCGCCATTTTATTGGTTTGATTTAGAACAAAATGAAGCAACCAATTTGCTCGTTCATCCTTTTTGTTGGATGGATGCAAACAGTTATTTCGAGCAACAATTATCAGCTGATGAAGCTTTGGTAGAGCTGCAAGATTATTACAACGTAGTAAAGCAAGTAGGCGGGAATTGCAATATTATTTTGCATAATAGCTTTTTAACCGAGCAACCACAATGGCTACCTTGGCGTAGGATGTATGAAAGGTTTCTTGAAACCGCTGATTAAATTGATGACCCTTGATTTACTATGATATTTTGGAAAAGAAAATCGCCTACTCGAAAAGTCAGTAGGCGATTTTTAAAATCATAGTACATCATTCCTATCAATAACCATCAGCGGTTACTCTTAATGCTTAAAATGTCTCAAACCAGTAATCACCATTGCTAGGTTATTAGTTACAGCATACTCAATACTGTCTTTATCTCTTATAGAACCGCCAGGTTGTATAAAGGCTTCTATACCTTCTGCGTGGGCCATTTGCACACAATCATTAAAAGGGAAAAACGCATCACTTGCAAGTACTGCACCTTTTAGTTCAAAATTAAATTGCTTCGCTTTGTCAATAGATTGGCGCAAAGAATCTATGCGGCTTGTTTGGCCACAACCTTTGCCTACCAACTGTTTATTTTTAATTAAAGCAATAGCGTTGCTTTTTAAGTGCTTGCAAATAATATTGGCAAATTCAAGATTCGCTCTTTCTTCAGTAGTCGTTTCTCTACCACCAACTTCTTTCCATTCAGCGTAATTACCAGCATCTGTACCTTGGGTTAAAGTACCATTTAGTAACGATTTCGATTGACTATTAACTATTGACCATTGACTATTCAGCTGCAATAAAATTCTGTTCTTCTTGCTTTTTAATACTGTCAATGCATCTTCATCAAATGCAGGTGCTACCAATACCTCAAAGAATATTTCGTTAATAGCTTCAGCCGTTGCTTTGTCTATTGTGCCATTGCTTACTAGCACACCACCAAAAGCACTTTCAGGGTCGCCAGCTAGTGCAGCATCCCAACTGTTTTTTACAGTATCTCTCAAGGCTATACCACATACGTTGGTATGTTTTATGATGCCAAATACAAAGCCATTTTCAGTAGAAGTAAATTCACTAATAATTTGAATTGCAGCGTCAACGTCAACAAGGTTATTATACGATAATTCTTTACCGTTTAGTTGTGCAAATACTTCTTTCAAGTCACCATAAAAAGTTGCTGTTTGGTGTGGGTTTTCGCCATAGCGCAACACTTGTTTGGTACTAGAAGTTTGCAACGTAGTACTACTTGGGTTAAAGTAATTACTTATGGCAATATCGTAGTTCATTACTACTTCAAATGCTTTAGCAGCAAAGGCTTTACGCTGTTCTAGTGTAGTTGTACCAGCTTGTTCGTGCAAAATGTTTTGCAATACTGCATAGTCATCTTTTGCAGCAATTACCGTTACATCTCTATGGTTTTTAGCAGCAGCACGTATCATGCTTGGTCCACCAATATCTATCTTCTCTATTATCAGTTTTTCTTCTGTGGTATTTTTTAGTGTCTCTTCAAATGGATACAAATCCACAATCACCAAGTCTATTTCAGGAATGCTGTATTGCACCATTTCAGCTACATGCTGTGCATCATCTCTTTTACCTAAAATGCCGCCAAACACAACTGGGTGTAGGGTTTTAACACGACCACCTAGTATACTAGGGTAGGTGGTTAAACTTTCTACAGGTACGCAAGCAATGCCTGCATCTTCTAAAAACTGCTGTGTACCACCGGTAGAATAAATGGTAATACCTTGGGCTTGTAACTCTTGTGCCAATGGGGCTAAGCCGTCTTTGTAGAAAACGGAAATTAATGCCGATTGAATTTTCTTTTGCATGGTGAGAACGATGACACGCAAAGAAACAAAGGAGGCAAAATGGTTATTTGCCAACTACTGCATCTTTACGTGGAAAGATGAGCAATATTTTGAGCCGCAAATGTAAACCTCTCACTCGTAAGCTCGTCTATTAAAACCATCTGTTTTCATGTAAATGCCATTTTTGGGTATTTTATCTTAATAAAATTTCGCTTGCTTATACCAAAACATCCATAGAAATAAGTAACAGCTACCCAACTATTCAAATCATTTTTATTTGTTGACCAACGTTAGTACTACTATTTAACTTTTGTTGCGTCGCACACTTGTACGTTCTGTTCGCTTTGCAGCAATGTATGTATTGCACCTATTCAAGAATATCTGGTCGTCTTTCTTTGGTACGTTGTATACTTTGTTCATGTCGCCAATCTTCTACCTTTTTCGGGTCACCAGATAGTAAAATGTCTGGCACTTTTAAGCCTTTAAATTCTGCTGGTCTTGTATATACTGGTGGGGCTAGTAAATTATCTTGAAAACTATCAAAAAGTGCAGAAGTTTCATCGTTAAGTACGCCCGGTAATAATCTGCCAATAGCATCTACCACCACTGCAGCAGCTAATTCGCCACCGCTTAGTACATAATCACCAATAGAAATTTCTTTGGTCACATACAAGTCTCGTATGCGCTGATCGATGCCTTTATAATGCCCACAAATAATCAGTAGGTTCTCTTTCATAGACAATTGATTGGCCGTTTGTTGGTTAAACGTTGGTCCATCAGGTGTCATATAAATTATCTCGTCGTATGTAGTTGTTTGTTGTAAATGTTCTATGGCATTTGCCAATGGCTCGCACATCATTACCATACCTGCACCACCACCGTATTGGTAATCGTCTATTTGCCCATATTTATTCAAAGCCCAATCACGTAAGTTGTGGGTGCGTACAGTCAGCAAGCCTTTGTCTTGCGCACGTTTCATAATGCTGTGGCTAAACGGACTTATCAATAAATCTGGCGAAACAGTAATAATGTCAATTATCATACTCAAGTAAATAATTACACGAATTAAGGCTAATTACACGAATTATTACAAAGCTAACAGTATACGTGATGAAATCAACGTTCATCTACTTGCCAAGTAATAGCTTGGCACTTTCTAGAAGCAACTCTTTTGCTATTAAATCTTTCGGCTATCCATCTTGGGCTTGCTTTAATTACACGTATCGCTTCTACAACTAATTTAGGGTGAACTTTTATGGTATCATTTATGGCTCTTTCTACATCTGTAACATAGCCCCATTTTGAAATGACAAAACATATACGAACAGTAGATTTTGCAGATTTTTTCCCTTTTGGTATTGTGATATATTTATTGCTAAGTTCTGAGTTTGTATTTTCTTGTAAATACTTTGCCCAAGCTTTACTGCCACCAGGAAATTCTGCAGGTATAGGCAGTTCACAGATGATGATGTCATTATAATTCGTGCCAACCTTACTACTCTTTTGAGCGCTTGTCTTTAATGACGAAAGGCAAAATACTATTAAAATAAAAATCCTCATAATTGTTAGATACAACTATGAGGATTTTCCATATCAGTGTTCTTATTATTCATCATCCATAAATTCCTCAACACTACGTCTATCTTTTTTAGTTGGTCTACCTACTTTGCTAAGCCTTTTACCAGTATTAAATGCAGCCGGCTGAAAGGTGATGCTATTCAGTTCATCTGGTGGTGTAATGTCTTCGTAATGCTTAATGGCTTCACTATAAGCTTGACGCGTTTCTAGCAAACCAGTTACTCTAATTACCCATTTTCTGGCTTCAGTTTTTACCTCGTATTCATCGTTTAGGTTTACCGTTTTGGCTGGCTTTACATTGTCGCCATTTAGCTTCACCTTGCCTTTTTCGCAAGCTTCTGCTGCTAAACTTCTGGTTTTAAACAAACGAATTGACCAGAGATATTTATCTATTCTTAACTTCTCTTTCTTGATCACTGATTCGAGAGATTTTAATTTGTAAATAATTTGTTTCTTCTTAAAAATCTAAGCCCAAAGCAAAGTACCAAACTGGGCTACCTTTAAACACACCTTTCATTGGCCAGCCAGCATCAATCTTCATGAAATAGCCTAACAAATTACTACGAGCACCAAAGCCATAGCCACCTGCAAATGGGCCTAAACCACCTGCATCAATTTTAACAGTAACAGGGCTGCCAGGGCTGGTGTAATATTCTACTGGACGTTTGATGCCGTTGTATTTGCCATTCCATGCAGTGCCTAAATCTATAAACTGTACCAACTGAAAATTACGAATGAAAGCGTTATTAATTGGTTTGTTTAAAAGCGTTGAAAATACTGGTAAGCGTAATTCACTATTGATAACAAAAGCGTTATTACCGTTGGCTATGTTTTGGTTGTAACCACGCATGTTTACAGCTAGCGATTGAAACGCATAAGTTTGGTCTTGCGCTGGCTTATTGTTGTCGTTGAACCTAGGACTAAACCAACCATCTACACCACCTAGATAATAAAGTATTTTTTGATTGCCCCAGCTAAAATCAGCCGCTGCTCTTGTAGCCCAAATAAAGTTGCGGTAAATTTTAAGATAATGCCTTGCATCGAAACCAAAGTTGTAAGTAAGGTTTGTTTCTGAACCAATAACTGGCCTATTTACATCTAAATATACTTTGTAGCGCAAGCCGTTCCAAATGTTTTGCGATGGATTGATAGTATTGTCATGCACATATTCTAATCGAGCTACAGCATATTGGCTTACTGTGTCAGGGTATGTGAGTAAAATTGGTGATATAAAAGGGTTGTTGGGATCAGGAAATGCTTTTACAATGCCTCTGTCAATTCTATAGCCAATAGTAGCTCTAATACTCTTTACCTCATTGAAAGGATAAGCAAAATTAGCTTGATAAAGGTTTGTAATAAGCGCAGTTGGATAAGTTGGTCCATAAAAGTCAGACTGGTAACTACGATAGTATGTTAAGCCCCAATCAAGTCTACGCTTATGATTTTGAAAGGTAAAATACACATCTTTATCGCTTAGGTTAGTGCCAAACCGTACACCACCAATTATTTTATAATCTTCCATTAAGTCGCTAGTACCAGCCCTGAACGAGAAGTTTAAATCTGTGCCATTGCTTAGTTGTACTGGGCCAGTACCACCACCATATTGCTGATATCTGTTTACCAAAATATTGTTGGTTACACCAGCCAACACATAGTCGCTACTAAAGTGCATACTGTATTTAAACAGTTTGGTGTTATTAAGATAACTTTCTTTTTTAGGTGCTTGTTTGGTTAGTTTTACCAAAGCTTCAGTAGCAGAATCTTGTGGTTCATCTGCAAAATCATTTTGGAAAAAGTCTTTTGCAGTTTTTGGCTTAATAGTGTCTACAGCAGGCAATGCTTTTGGTGCAGCAGGCAATTGTTTACCTTTTATCGGCTTGCCTTCAGCAGCTTTTTTAATGCCCATCAAGCTCTTCATGTATTCTGTAGGCCTTGGGTTTACATTACGTCTTGTAAGTGCATCCTCATTTATTTTTAGCTTGTATAAAAATTTGTAGTCGCCTTCACGTCTTGTTTCACTTACTTGACCATTATTACCTGCAATTCTTGTTTCTAACAAAGAGCTTTGGTAGTTGGTAATAGGAAATGTGTAAGTAGAATCTTTAAATACTTGAAAATAACTCACACTATCTGGCTCTTGTTTTTGCCAAGCAGTTAAAGTACTGTCTAATTCTTTTGGTGCAGGATTTCTTAGCAATTCATCGCCTACATAATACAATGTATCTAGGCCATTTCTTTGGGTAGAAAAGAAGCCGGCCCAGCGGTTTTCAACACCACTTTCATCTGTTATGTAAGTAAAGTGATTAGTATTGTACTGCATAGGAAATTTCGCATTACCCAATTTGCTATTGGTTAATTGAGAAATTTGCTTGGTTGGTGTATTGTTGAAAATATCTACAATGTAAATGTTGAAGCGGTATTTGCTAGGCAATACAGTATCAGCATTCGGTGCATTATTGCCTGGTCTGTTACTTGAAAAAATAATACCAGAACGATTAGGGAACGATACAAATGTTGGGTTTAAATCATCATAAATATCGTTGGTTATTTGCGTTGCTTTTTGCTCTTCAATTTTGTAAGTGTAAATGTCAGAATGACCATTTTTTACTGCGCTTAATACCAAGCTATTTTGGTCAAGCATAAAGTTCGCATCTAGTATTTGGTCAAAATCGTCAATGTTTTGCTTAAAGCGTTTGTAACGTGCTACCGCATCGTACACAAACATTTTTGTTTTTCCTGCTTCCCAATAAATTACTAACAATCGCTGCCCTTTTGTATCCCAAGATAATATCGGATAATTTGGGTTAATATCACCTTGATTGGTTTTTACACCTTTATCAAGTAGCACGGTTGTTTGGTAAAAGTTTTCTACCAATTTTACTTTGTAAATACCTTTCTTAAATTCAACTACTGCATAGTTATTATTGCGGTTGTTAGGATTGGCTTGAAAGCGGAAATAATCGTTTTTGCTTACATCTTCTGTAATGCTTAGCACACCTTTTGGTGCATTTTTACGCTGACGAATATCCTTGTAATACTTGTCTTGCTCGTATGTCATAAACTCAGCTAGCACTTCTTTAAACTTCTTCTTACATATTTTTTCAGAAGCCTTGTTTAGGTTTTTGTAAATGCGTGCTAGGTACAAGAAGTAAGTAATATTATCTACCTTGTATTTCTCGCCTATGTATTGCCACAAAGCATGGCCAGCCAAGGTTGGTTTATCGTATGCAAATTGATAGAAGTTGTTATAATTACCACTCAGCATTTCGCTTTTCAATTGGTCGTCAAGCACAGTGCTCCATGGCTCGGCTACATAAGCTACATAGCCATCTGTAAGCCATACAGGCAGGTCTAATAAAGCTGCATTACTTGCAAACTCACCAATATCTTCACCAAATAAAATATTATCAAGTAGCAAACGTGCAATACCTTCACGTATTTGTCTTTTAAGTGTGGTATGGTTACCATCAAAATACACCACAATCTTATTGTTCACCAACTTGGTAAGACCGCCTGCATTTTGCCAATCTATACCAAGCCCTATATTGCTTTGCTTGTATTCATCGTAGCTATTGTACACCACAATATTGGTACGGCGCTGCAAGCTATATTCTTCAAATTTTTCTATGCCTGGTAGTTCTTCTTCTGCTATTTGGGCTACAAATTTCCCAAGCTCTGTACCGCCCTGCGATGTGTAGGTATTAAAGTGTGGCGATTGAAAAAACTTCCACTGCATTTTTTTGTACTGTATGCGGTTTTTGCCAAACGTTACTGTGTTCACCTGTGCCATTGATGTTGTAGATACCAACAATAGCATCCATATCATCACCTGCTGTCTATTTATTATTTGCATAGCCAATCTCTTTGCTTTAAAGTACTAGAGTTATATTTAGAAACGTTTGTTGCCTCATTAAAGTTTGCTTTTAATGCTTAACAACATTTTTGCGAAAAGTAAAAATAGTTAATTCACATTTGCACCAACATTTTATAAGTTGATAGGATGTTAAAATTAATGGATTTAATCAATGAGTAAATGATTTTAATGATTAAATGATGATTGCGATACTTGCGAGGTTCAGTTTTACTAATCTAGCAAATGATTTAAAACTATTTGGTTAATCATTTTTTCATTTCAATCATTCAAATCACAAATACCAAATCATAAATCACAAATCTCATGTTGCATATTCACACATTCACCTTCAATCCGATACAAGAAAATACTTACGTGGTTTATAACGATAAAGGCAAAGCCATTGTGATAGACCCGGGCTGCTATTTTACTGCCGAACAAGAAACTCTGCAAACGTTTTTAACTAATCATAGCCTTACAGTGGTTCAACTAATTAATACGCATTGCCACTTAGACCATGTTTTTGGTAATAAATGGGCGGCAAAAGCCTTTGGTTTAGAGCTATACATTCACCCAGAAGAAGAAAAAATGCTGGCTTACGCACCACAAAGCGGTATTAAATGGGGATTGCCTTTTGAAAATTATACAGGGCCGCTACATTTTTTAAAACAAGACTATACCATACAGTTAGATGAAGACGAGCTGATTGTACTAGAAACACCCGGTCATTCACCTGGTAGTATTAGTTTGTATGCAAAAGCTGAAGGCTTTGTAATTGCAGGCGATGCTTTGTTTAATGGCAGCATTGGCCGTACCGATTTGCCTTACGCTAGCCATCAACAATTGATAGATAGCATAAAAGCGCAATTATTTACACTGCCAGATGATACCAAAGTGTACAGTGGTCATGGCAGGCCTACTACTATTGGTCACGAAAAATTAACCAATCCATATTTACAGTAATTACTATTTCTGTATCCAAAAATGCCTGCTGCAACTTGCGGCAAGCATTTTTCAGTTGTAAAAATGGTCACTGCACATCGCAGGAAGCATTTTTCGGTTGTGAAAATAGTCGCTGCAACTTGCGACAAGCATTTTTCAGTTGTAAAAATGGTCGCTGCATATTGCAGGAAGCATTTTTCAGTGATGAAATTGCTTGCAGACTTAGTGAGGAAGCTTGTTCAACCGTGAAATTGGTTACAGACTTAGTGAGGAAGCTTGTTCAAACATGAAATTGGTTGCAGACTTAGTGAGGAAGCTTGTTCAAACATGAAATTGATTGCAGACTTAGTGAGGAAGCCTGTTCAACCGTGAATTTGGTTGCAGACCAAGTGAGGAGGCTTTTGCAAACATGAAATTGCTTGCAGACTTAGTGCAAAAGCCCTCTCATATCTGCGTTACACCACACATCTCTTAACTTTCCCTTACTTTTGCCCACCGAAAAAATATTGGTGTTATGTTAGATAAGTTAGAAGCTATTAAAGCAAGATTCGATCAAGTAGGTGTTGCGCTTACTAACCCTGAAATTATAAACAACCAAAAGGAATTTGGTAAAATGAGCAAAGAATACCGCTCATTAGAAAAAATTGTACAACCCTACCAAGAATACATAAAAGTATTGGCCGACTACGATTTTGTAAAAGAAAATCTTGGCAGCAGCGATGAAGAGATGAAAGAATTGGCAAAAATGGAATTGCCAGAACTTGAAGAAAAGAAAGAAACGCTAGAAAAACAACTCACTAAATTATTAATACCAAAAGACCCTCAAGACGATAAAAACGCCATGATAGAGTTGCGTGCAGGTACAGGTGGTGATGAAGCCAGCTTATTTGTGGGCGATTTGCTTGGTATGTACTTGCGCTACTGCAACAAAAAAGGTTGGAAAACTGCAATTGCCAGCGAAAGTGAAGGCACCGTGGGTGGCTATAAAGAGGTAGTAATAGAAGTAACGGGTGAAGATGTGTATGGTACTTTAAAATTTGAAAGTGGTGTGCACCGTGTACAGCGTGTACCTAATACTGAAACGCAAGGTCGTGTACATACATCTGCTGCTACCGTGGCGGTGATGCCAGAGGCAGAAGAAATTGACTTTGAACTTAACCCTGCCGATGTAAAAATGGAAACAGCACGAAGCGGTGGTGCTGGTGGACAAAACGTAAACAAGGTCGAAACCAAAGTAATGCTTACCCACATACCTACAGGTGTGGTTATTGTGTGCCAAACAGAACGTAGCCAGCTAGGCAACCGTGAAAAAGCTATGACTATGTTGCGTACCAAATTGTACGAAGAACAAGTACGTAAGCATGAAGATGAAATTTCAAAACGCCGTAAAACCTTGGTAAGTACAGGTGATAGAAGTGCTAAAATACGTACCTACAACTGGCCACAAGGTCGTGTTACAGACCACCGCATTAACTTAACGTCTTACAATTTAGATGCAGTCATCAATGGTGAGATAGAAGAATTTATTGAGGCATTGCAAATGGCCGAAAACGCCGAGAAAATGGCAACAGAATAAGTGTCATTCTGAGGTACGAAGCAATCTTTTATTGGTCATCAATAGTACAAAGCCCATCTACATATGCGTCGCACACTGCGGCTGCATAAAGTAGATGGGCTTTTATCGTAGCGTAGTAAACGAAACACAGGGCAAGGAAGTAATGGAGATTTATTAAGTAGTTTTCTTCTTTGTCCTGTTGCTTTGTGGTTATATTCATTGAGTAAGAAAATTAGTGGGGAGTAATTTTTATTGGTCATAGCTAGTACAAAGCCCACCTCAAAATCAATACCCGCATCTACCAATTTTTTTTGCAATATTCAATCTTATTTCTGCCATCTGCTATGTTGTATATGTTAAAATCAAGATTATTTATGGCACAATCAATGTCGAAAGTGGCATATCCAATATCAATGATGCCATAATCAATAGCGTAAGTGCCACCAACAAATACGTAAGTGTCATAATCAATTTTGTAAATGGCAAATTCAATAGCAGTACCCCACAAACAACGTTGACACCCCACAAACAATATTGTTACCCCACCTACACGTATTTTTTTATCAGCTAGTCCAGATTTGCAATCTGGTCTATAGCATATTTGGATTTTAAATCCTTGGCTACGAGGACGGGATTATAAATCCTGACCAGCAGAGATTGACGAACATAGCCTCAGCATTTGTTATTTACTGTGCTTCAGTCTGGGCTGGATGTTATAGATTTGGCTTATGAATAAAACATCAGCAATATTGCAATCATTGGGCTTAGGTAATGGGCTGAAGGAATTCTAATTAGCTTAGCTGAACTGCGTTTCCCCCAAAAACGCCAAGCCTTTTTCCTTATGCACAAGCCGTGCAACTAAATTAAATAACGAACCTAATTTTTAACTAAATGATAGTGAAAATTTTGCAGACTATAACATTTATTTTTGTTTTTACGACGGTGAGCGCTCAAGATCTAGTGCCCTTAGATAGTGTAATAAAAGTAATTGAAGCTCAGAAAGGGGATTTTTTTTTCGACACAACGTCATTATACCACTGGAGTGCTACAAATGGAGAATATACCAATAGGGTTATTACTGAGTTTAAGGTATTCCCTAAAACAAAAGACCTTCTAAGGGTAGTAGTGTTTGAAGAAGATAAAGAACGTATAGCATTTTATTATACAAGAGGAAAACTTATTGGGGCAAAAATTGATTTCAGTGTGGAATTTAGTAGATGGAATGGAAAGATAATAAATATAAAGAATGCAGAAAGTAATGATCTTATCCTTGCTTATCTAGAAGACGAGTCCGATTCAGAAGAAAATGTTTCCAAAAGTTTAGCTTTCTCGGGTTACTCTTGGTTCAGACATTTTGAAAAGAGTATTACAAAAAAAGATCTTCGAAAGTAAGGTGATGAATTCATTTTCGCCGCTGTTGGTATTGCTTTCTCCAACAGCATTTACTACTCGTTGTTGGTCAAAGACGCAAAAACGGCGAAAAAACGCTGCACCCATTGCCCTCATTGATAAGTTGTTGACTTTGCGGATGGATTAATACATCCATATCTTCTAAAGGTATTGCACCAAGTAAGGGTTCACAATTACCAGGCAGTACCATAGCCCTACAGATAGTTGCACGATTTTTAAAACGTACTTGTACATTATCAACCACATCACATTCTATTACTCTACCATCTGCAGTTTCGGCATTTCTTTTCTCTACTACAGGAAATTGCAGTTGCGATTGTATTTCTTCGTTAATGCAAAGGTTGTAACTGCCTGTATCTACAAGCATGGTAATATTCATTTGCTTTACCTCTTCTTCACCAATATAATGGCGCTTGGCAAGTATTAAATCCTCACCATTAATCAATGTAATATCTGCATATACTAAACCCATAACTATTTTATTTGAATACAGCTAAGTTACATTTATTTCTTGCTTTAATGCGCCGCCCCTTCATGCCAGCGCTCTAAAATTTCTGCTTTTAACTGTGCTACTATATCGTCTAAGCCTTCATACCAGTCTAGGTGGGGGCTTGTTTTACCGCAGCCACCTGCATGGTCTATGCATTCTGTTTCTTCCCATACTTTGGTGCAGCTAGGGCAGCGGCCACCAGTGCTAAAAGTATCCCACACATGGTCACAAGTGCATTGCCAGTAAGGCTTGCCATCCGGCTCCCACTCGCATTTTGGGCAGCGTATTCTTAAGTCATCCATTATTCGTTTTATTTGTAGTAAGGCATGTGGGTATCAAAAAAAGATTTCTGTGTGTTTTCCCAATTTTGCAATACTTGTGTTCTGTTATTGTTGGTAGTATTAATACTTTGGTTGAAGGCATTTACCGCAGCATTAATATCTTTTACGCCTTTGTTATAAGCGTCTACATCTTCTTTTTTTCTATCAGACTGTGATTTTGCTTCAAAGGCTTTTTTCATTTTGTCAAAGTTTTCTTGCTTTAAGTAAAAGTCTAGTTGCTTTGGTAATTCTACTTCTGCATTCTTTTTATAAAACTGTAATGCTTGTCTGCAAGCCACTGCTAGCGATGGGTCGCCCATAAAACTCTTCATGGTATCTAACGCTGCCAAACCTTCGGTTGCATATTTTATTAATGCATTGCGGCTTTGTTCGGCATCATTCAATTTTTTGGCATTCAGTGCTTCGGTCAATTTACCATCTTGCCAGTTGCATTTAAAAAAAACTAAATACACTTGATTGTAATAGTGATTAAGTTTAGATGCTACTTCCATTTTTTGCCCTAATTCAGACTTTTCGCCCTCTACCATGTTTACATTGTATTTTGCAGCAAAATCTGTGTAAGCCTTATTGATAGTAGCAGTAGCTTCTTTCAGTTTCTCACCTGTTTTTTCTTGTAATAGTAAGTAGGCTTGCATTTCATCAAAGCTTTGCTCACTTATTTCTTCCATGTTTACAATGTGAGCATAGTCTTCATTAAATATTTTATAACAAAAATTAATGTAGTCAATGCTTTTTTGACGAAGCGAATTATCGCCTTTAAACAATGGCAAGCCAATAGTATTGAACTTACTCTGTTGAATACTTTCTATAGCAGCTTGGCGCAATTTTTCTACTTTGCGTAAGCGCTTGCCATGCGCAGCAGCACTTACATAAGCCATATACTTTTTGTTCATTTCGCCTTGTGCATTAGTTACAGATGTCATGTAGGCACCTGCACCTTCTGCGTTTTGGGCAAATGTTTGTAACGAACCCACTAATACGATTGCAACTAGCAATACTTTTTTTAAAGAAATCATAAGCGTTTTTTTGCGTATTCGAAAATAGCGGCAAAACCAATATGAGCCAATTAATTTTATAATATTTTATTCAGGCTTGTAGGCAGTACGTGCTAGTAGCAAACTATCTTGCAATAAATGATTACGCTTAAACGAACGGAACGATTGTCTTTTTTGCTTGCGTTCTGCTTTTGTAAGGTCTATATCTAAATTAGGCTTGCCAGCATCTACCCATGCTGTGTACCAAAAATCAGCCACCATATCGGCAGATTTTATTAACTGCTGATTAATGGTTGGATGCAAACTTTCGCCATAAGCTTTGGCAAAAGCTTCAGTATAGTATTTTAAATTTCTACCGTATTTAAACACAGTTTTGTATTTTAAACTATCAGGAAAATTTTTCGACACTTCTTTTTCTTTGGCAAAAACATCGGCCACTAAAGCATAAGTACCACGCACATCTGCCCAAACAGCTGCTTCAGGATTAGCTAGATAAGTGGCTTTGTGCTTGCTGCGCAAATTGTAAGTACCTAGTTCTACTTCTGGCGTTACGCTTTCCCATAAAGCATGCAAGCCTTTTTGGTTGGTTAATTGTCCATCGTAATTAATAGACGTATGCAATGGCACATGCGCATCTTCAATGTAATGTGCTAAGTCAGCTGCGTAGAATAATATTTTACTAGTATCATTTGCCTTAAAAGCTTCTACTAGTTTGTCTTTCATCACCATAATATGATAAGGCACATAACCATATTTCAGCAACGTATCTTTAGTATATTTTTTTACTGCTTCATCCCAACCCAAAGGCATTTTATAAGCGGCACTATCGCCATAAGCTTCCATATCTACAAAGTGTTTGGTAGCTTCTGTGGCATCGGTATTTCTACGTTCATCTGGTCTTGTACAATCTTTTACCAAGCCTTTCATAGAGGCATAAAAAAATGGTTGCATGGCTTTTGGCAACTCGTAAATGGCTAGCTGCGTAGTGGTATGATGCACCAAAAAGCCCCAACTACACAAACTAATAACGATAGCAGATAAGGCTACCGCAACAACACTTCTTTTTACAACTTGCATAACTTACAATATTTAAGCTGCAATGATAGGTGAAATACGCAGCAGCAACACTAGCAATTACATGAACGTTTTAACACCAAATTGTTAGCGCCTACTCTTATTAAATAAAATAATCCATTTTTTTTTATACAATCATTGCAATCGTTTGTAAGTCACTTATATTCGGGTCACAAATACAATCTATGGCTTCTATTTTAGAGCTTCACAATCTGCAAAAATTTTACGCAACACAAAAGGCTGTTAGCGACATTAGCTTCAATATTGAACAAGGCAGCATATTTGGTTTATTAGGACCAAATGGTGCTGGCAAAACCACCTTACTACGTATGATTACGGGTATTTTTTACCCAGATAATGGTCATATTATGTTTGATGGCAAACGCTTTGATCCAATAAATGACATCATTAAAATAGGTTACATGCCTGAAGAAAGAGGCTTGTACAAAAAAATGAAAATTGGTGAGCAAGCTTTGTATTTAGCGCAGCTAAAAGGCTTAAGCAAAGCCGAAGCTATGGAAAAAATTACTTTCTGGTTTAAGCGACTAGAAATGGAAAGCTGGTGGAACAAAAAAGTAGAAGACCTAAGTAAAGGCATGAGCCAAAAATTACAGTTTGTAATTACGGTACTGCACGAGCCAAAGTTGATTATTTTAGATGAACCATTTAGTGGCCTTGATCCTGTAAATGCCAACTTAATTAAGGATGAAATTTACGGCCTAGCGCAACGTGGTTGCACCATTATTTTCAGTACGCACCGTATGGAACAAGTAGAAGAAATATGCGACCATATTGTGTTAGTAAACCTTGGGCAGAAAATTTTAGATGGTACCGTTGGCGATATTAAGCAGCAGTTCAAAGAAAATAAGTTTAGCATTAAACTACACGGCATTACAGCGCCATCAAATAGTCAAGCATTTAATATTTTAGACCAAAAAGCCAATGCTTTTACCGTAAAAATTAATGAAGGCTTCAGCAGCAACGATGTATTGCAACACTTTATACAACAAGGTGTGGTGATAGAATCTTTCAACGAAATTTTGCCATCACTTAACGATATTTTCATTGGCTTGGTAGAAGGTACAAAATCTGTTACAAGAGCTTTTCAGCCTGTAACTGAATAAACCAAAACTAACTTTTTAATAACCTAACTTATGAATAAAACTTGGCTTGTTGCAAAACGCGAATTTTTAAGCCGTGTACAGAAGAAGACTTTTTTGCTTACTACCATTTTATTGCCATTGGTAATATTTGGTTTTTATGCGTTAATCATCTATTTCACGGTAAAATCCACCGATGATTTTAAAGTGGCTGTGGTAGATAAAGCCAATATTTTTGGCGGCAAAATTTCTAGCAAAGGTGATATCAGTTTTGTATTTGTAAAAGATGAAAGCCCCGAAAGTCTGAAAGTAAAAGTGTCTAAAAAAGAGTTTGATGGCTACGTTATTGTTGATAGTAATTTTAATGCTAGCACCAATGATAGTTTGGTATTTGTTTCTGGGAAAACGGTAGGTTTAATGACACGTTCAGATATTCAAAAACGTATTAACAATGCGCTAGAAAACCAGCGTTTATTGTCGTCACTTAATATCAGCAAAAAAACATTAGATAGCTTACAAAGAGGCAACGATATTAAATTTTCTACACTTGATGGCAAAGCAGAAGACGATAAAAAAGCAAGTGCTAGTTTAATTGTAGGCTATATTTCTGGCTTTTTAATTTATATCATTTTGTTTATTTACGGCACTATGGTAATGCGTGGCGTAATGGAAGAAAAAACCACACGTATTGCCGAAGTAATCATTAGCAGTGTAAAACCTTTTCAACTAATGATGGGTAAAATTACAGGCATTGGTGCGGTAGGTTTGGTGCAGTTTCTTATTTGGATTTGCTTAACCTTGTTCTTACGCGTATTATTACCGTTACTTATTCCTGGCATGGCCGAAGTAACACAACCAGGTGCATCACAAGCACTTGAATCAGCAAAAAGTAGTGGTGCTTTTAATCAAATAATGTCATCACTAGGCGGCCTTAATATTGGTTTAATTTTAGGTTGCTTTATATTCTATTTCTTAGGTGGCTATTTATTGTATTCATCACTATTTGCAGCCGTAGGTAGCGTAGTAAACGAAGATCCACAGGAAGCGCAAAGCCTATTATTACCAATCACAATGCCTATCATTTTCAGCATTGTTATTATGCAAAGCGCAGTAAACAATCCAACAGGTGGCTTAGCAGTTTTTGGCAGTTTATTCCCACTAACTTCACCTATTGTAATGATGGCTCGCATACCTTTTGGTGTGCCAGGTACGGTACCTTATTGGCAATTAATTCTAAGCATGGCCTTATTAGTTGGCGGCTTTTTATCTACCACATGGTTAAGTGCTAAAATTTATCGTGTAGGTATTTTAATGTACGGCAAAAAAGTAAGCTGGAAAGAGATGAGCAAGTGGGCTTTTAGAAAAAGTTAGATATTCATGTTACCAGCTGTAGATTTTCAATGTAGCATTGTTGCGTCGCACACTTGTGCGCCTTTCTATACAGCATCTTTTAACTAAGCGTAGATATTTACAAAAACAAAAATCCCGATTGCTCATCGCAATCGGGATTTTTAATATCCTAATAATCATTTAAATCCTACCAAATCAAGGTTCAGACAATTATACCGCAAAACTTTCACCACAACCGCAGCTTCTACTAGCATTAGGGTTATTAAAGTAAAAGCCTTTACCATTCAATCCGTCGCTAAAATCAAGTTCAGTATTTACTAGGTATAAGAAGCTTTTTAAGTCGGTTACCACCTTTACACCATTGTCTTCAAACACTTGATCCATAGGCTTTTGCTCATTATCAAAATCAAGCTTGTAGCTTAAACCGCTACAGCCACCACCTACCACACCTACTCTTAAAAAGTAACTTGGGTCACCGTAAATACCAGCATCTTCCATCAGCTTTATCACTTTGGCTTTTGCTTTGTCACTTACATATATTGCATTCGCCTCCCCCAAACCCCCTCCAAAAGTGGGGGCTTTAGAAATAGTCTCATTTACATCTGTTTCCTTTAGCATAATCTTCGCTTATATAAGCCCCACCTTTGGAGGGGTTGGGGCGGCTGTATTAATGAACACCTTTCTCTTCAAATACTAACTCTTCTAAACCGTTCTTTACACGGTAATCGTTAATGGCTGCTTTAATAGCATCTTCTGCTAAAACTGAACAGTGAATTTTTACTGGTGGAAGATTTAATTCTTCTACTAAATCCATATTGTCAATTGCAACCGCTTGGTCTACAGTTTTACCTTTTAACCACTCAGTAGCTAAAGACGAAGATGCGATTGCAGAACCACAACCAAAGGTTTTAAATTTAGCATCAGTAATTACGCCTGTAGCGTCATCTACTTGAATTTGCAAACGCATAACGTCACCACATTCTGGTGCGCCTACTAAACCAGTACCAACATTTTTGCTAGCCTTGTCTAAAGTACCCACGTTTTTTGGGTTACTATAATGATCGATTACTTTTTCTGAATATGCCATAATTTAATGCCCCTATCCCCTAAAGGGGGACTAAAACCTATGAGGCAGTAGGCTTTTATATTTTTATAATTATAATTTAAAAGAACTTTTTAAACTCCCCTTCAGGGGTTGGGGGCTAGTGGTGTGCCCACTCAATGCTGTTTAAATCAATACCTTCTTTATACATTTCCCATAGTGGGCTCATATCACGTAGTTTAAGAACTGTACTGCTAATTTGCTCAATGGTGTAGTCAATTTGTTCTTCGGTAGTAAATCTACCTAAACCAAAGCGCAAGCTACTATGTGCTAAATCATCACCCAAGCCCAATGCTTTCAATACATAGCTTGGTTCTAAAGAAGCACTCGTACAAGCAGAACCTGAACTTAATGCAATGTTTTTATTAAAGCCCATTAACAAACCTTCACCCTCTACATGCTTGAAAGAAATATTTGCTACATGTGGCAAGCGATGTTCACGATTACCATTTACATAGCTTTCTTCTATTTGTAACAATGCATTTTCAAGTTTGTCACGTAGTTTACTTAAACGCTCAGCATCAGCAGCCATTTCTAGTCTTGCAAGTTCACAAGCTTTACCAAAGCCCACAATACCAGGTACGTTTAAAGTGCCACTACGCATACCTCTTTCGTGACCGCCACCATCCATTTGAGCAGTTACTTTTACACGTGGGTTTTTACGACGAACATACAATGCACCAATACCTTTAGGGCCATACATTTTATGTGCTGTAAATGCCATAATATCTATACCATCTTCAATTACGTTCACAGGAATTTTACCTACAGCTTGTACCGCATCTGTAAAAAATAATACACCATGTTTTTTAGCAATTGCTGCAATTTCTTTTACAGGTTGTACCACACCAATTTCGTTATTGGCATACATAATTGCTATTAAAATGGTGGTTGGTTTTATAGCTGCTTCTAGTTCAGCAAGGTCTATTAAACCATCAGGTTTTACTTGTAAATAAGTTACCTCACCACCAGATTTTTCTACGTGTTTACAAGTGTCTAAAACCGCTTTGTGTTCAGTAGTAGCGGTGATAATGTGGTTACCTTTAGAGGCATACATTTCAAATACACCTTTAATAGCAAGATTATCGCCTTCTGTAGCACCGCTTGTAAAAATGATTTCTTTAGGATCAGCGCCTACTAATTGCGCCACTTGCTCACGGGCATAATCAACAGCCTCTTCAGCTTGCCAGCCAAATGGGTGATTACGGCTAGCTGCATTACCAAAATGCTCTGTAAAATATGGAATCATCGCTTCTAACACTCGAGGATCCATTGGTGTAGTTGCGTTGTTGTCTAAATAAATAGGAAACTTCATAATCGTATCTTTATACTTGCTGTAACACAAAATTACTGCTTTAGGTTGTATAAATTTGAATGTGATAACTGTAAAAACAGGTTTTTCCATTAATCGAAAGGCAAAAAAAGCCAATTCTTAAGTTGCTTTTTACCCCCTTGCGGGCAAATGAACAAGCCTGAAATTACCATTTAGTACCAACTTACAAAACGCATATACATGAAACAAATAGAACATATTGGCATAGCAGTTAATAATCTTGATTTTTCTGTACCATTATTTGAAAAATTACTACGAACCAGTTGCTACAAAACAGAAATTGTACAAAGCGAGCAAGTTGCTACTGCCTTTTTTGCCTGCGGCGACAGCAAAATAGAACTGTTGCAAAGCCTTAACACCGATGGTGTAATTGCAAAATTTATAGATAAACGTGGTGAAGGCATGCATCATATTGCATTTTTGGTAGATGATATTTATGCAGAAATCAATCGGCTAAAGGCAGAAGGTTTTGCTTTTATTAATGAAGAACCAAAAATTGGTGCCGATAATAAACTCATTTGCTTTTTACGCCCAAAAGAAACGAATGGCGTTTTAATAGAACTGTGCCAAGAGGTAAACAGGAACGCTGATAACACTGATTAAGCGGATTTTCACAGATAAAATCTGTGTTACCATAATTACTATCAAAATCTGACTTATATATTTGTACTAACAAGCAAACAATCATGGATCAATTATTTACTGTAGACGCATTAATTAGTCTTTTAACATTAACCACTTTAGAAATCGTTTTAGGCATTGATAATGTCATTTTCGTATCTATTTTAATTGGCCGCTTAAACGATGCTAAACAAAAATTAAATGCCCGTAGAGTGTGGATGTTTGCAGGTATTGCTGTTCGTATCGGTTTATTGATGGGTTTAGGTTGGCTTGTAAAAAATGGTAATAAAGAATTGTTTAGTGTTGCAGGTTATGGTTTCAACTTGCGTAACTGCATCATGTTTGCAGGTGGTTTGTTTTTACTGTTTAAAACCGTAAAGGAAATTCACCACAAACTAGAAGGCGATGAAGGCTTGGGTGAGGAAGAAAAGAAACCTACCGCTTCTGCTTATGGGGCAATTTTAGCGCAAATTGTAGTGATAGACATGGTATTTAGTTTTGATAGTATTATTACAGCTATTGGCCTTGCTAATCATGTGCAAATTATGATTATAGCAGTAATCATAGCTATGATTATCATGTTTTTATTCTCTCAAAATATCTCAAATTTTATAGAAAAACACCCGACTTTAAAAATGCTAGCCTTATCATTTTTGTTAATGGTAGGCTTTAGTTTATTTTTTGAAGGCTTAGAACCGATACACAAAAGCCATATTGACAAAACTTACATTTATGTGGCAATGGCCTTCTCGTTTGGTGTAGAATTATTGAACATGCGTATGTTTAAGAAAAAGAAAGCCGCTGCGGTAAAATTAAGAGGGCCAAAAGCTTAGTGATAGGAACGCTGATGACGCAGATTTGGATGGATGAAATCGGATTTTCTTTAAAATTTATATTCTTTTATCCTGTACCAGACATGGTTTCATGAAATTCAATGGTTAAAGACCCAATTTCAGTGGTTAATGACTGATTTTTAGACGTGCAGATCTGATACAAGAACTCGAAGCATGAATTTTAGAACTAGACGAATGAAAATCAGACGATATTGTCTAAAAACACTCGTGATCGCCTGATATCAGACGATCACGAGTGTTTCGTTTAATAAAATCAGCTATTTTTTAGAAAATATCAAAGAAGGCGTCTCTAACCTATCAATAAAATTATCATGCGTTTTAAATTACTTTTGTTGCTATTACAGCTTTTTTTAATCGTAAACATTACCTTCTCACAAAAAAAGAAAGATGATATAGATGATGCATTAACAAAATGTCTTGATAAAATAAAAAATCAAACAACTGCTGGTATGTGCAATTGCACTTATGCAGCACTTAACGATTGGGATAAACAATTGAATAGCACATACAAATCACTTTTACTGCGCTTAGATTCTTTGGCAAAACCTAAACTAATTGAAGCACAAAGACAATGGGTAAAATTTAAAGAAAAGGAAATAGAGTTGATTGATGCTACCTATGGCAAAGCACAAGGCACTATGTGGCTCGTAATTAGAGCAGATAAATTATTGCAAATAACAAAATCAAGAGCTGAAGAATTAGAGACTTTATTATGGGCTTTAGATGAAATTGAGAGTTAAAATGCTAATGAAAGAAAATTACAATTCTTAATTGTTAACTACTGAATCTAAAACCAATACGCTTCAATAAAAGCCCAAACAACATTCCTTAGCCGCAGTGTGCGACGCCTGTATCGATTGGCTTTGTACTATAGCTGACTCAACAAACAAAAATCACTTAAAACCCTAGCAAATTCAAATCTTTAGTCTCTACAATCTCTACTTTTTTACCCATCTTTTTTTGAATTACTGCAAAGTGATGTTGTTCTTCCTCGGTAATTAACGAAATGGCAGTACCAGCAGTACTTGCACGACCTGTGCGACCAATGCGGTGGATATAATCTTTGGGTGAACGTGGCAACTCGTAGTTTATGACAAACGGTAAAAACTGAATATCAATACCACGAGACGCTAAATCTGTAGCTACTAACACATTTATTTTGCCTGATTTAAAATTTGCCAATGCATCTGTTCTAGCCCCTTGGCTTTTTTTGCTGTGCATAGCGGCAGCTTGCAAGCCATGGGCTTTTAGCTTTTCTACAATAGCATCGGCACGATGGATAGACGAAGCAAACACCAATACTTGCTGCATTTGCTGTTGCTTAATTAAGTAACGCAACAATGGGCCTTTTCTATCTTCTGTTACTGCGTAGCATTGTTGCGTAATTAAGTCGAGGTTTTGTACGGCTGCTTCTACCTGAATTTTTATAGGGTTGTGCAGTAATATTTCGGTTATGGTATTTATGTCTTTGCCTAGCGTAGCTGAGAATAATAGGTTTTGTCGCTTTGTTGGTAGCAATTTAAAAATGTCTGCCATTTCTTTTTTAAAACCCATGTTCAGCATTTTATCTGCTTCATCGAGGGTTAAAATATCTATTTCAGAAATATTGAGTGCGTTTAGGTTGATTAAATCTAACAAGCGGCCAGGCGTTGCAACAAGAATTTCTACGTTTTGCAATGCCATCATTTGTACGTTGATAGACACACCACCATAAATAGCGAGTGATTTTATTTTGCGTGGCATTACTTCTGCAAATGTGCTTACCACCTCACCTACTTGTACCGCTAATTCTCTTGTAGGCACAAGAATTAATGCCTTGATGAAGCGATTTTTAGTAACTGTTTTATGTTGCAGCTTTTGCAAAATAGGCAACACAAAACTTGCCGTTTTACCCGAACCAGTTTGTGCTATACCCAATACATCTTTACCTTCTAGTATGGCTGGGATGGCTTGCTGCTGAATAGGATAAGGCTCGGTATAACCAATAGACGATAATTTTTTAACCAATGTAGCATACAAACCAAGTGAAGCAAAAGACATAAGAATTATTTGTGGCAAAGAACGCTAAGAATACAATGTGCCACACGAAAGAATTTAGCATACTTAGAATAACAAGCAATTACTTACTTTTAAACTACGATAAAACTTGCCCTTATGCGAACATTACAACAATGGTTCGATGCGTATGCTGTGAGCCATCAAAACCTTACTAACAAACAGATTCACTTAGTATGTGTGCCTACAATTTTCTTTTCTATTGTGGGTTTATTGCAAAGTATTAATGCCAGTTGGCTGCAACAATTAGTACCTTTTTCTGCACCGATACTTGTTAATTGGGCTGGTGCGGTTTTAGTGTTTGCGCTACTATTTTATTTCAGATTATCATTTGCAATGGCTGTAAAAATTGCACTGTTTGCTGCTTTCTGCCTTACGGCAAATTATTTTATTGGTTTGTATTTGCCCTTAGCCTTGGTGTCGCTTGGGTTATTTGTGGCCGCTTGGATTGGGCAGTTTTATGGTCATAAAATTGAGGGCAAAAAGCCATCGTTTTTAAATGACTTACAGTTTTTGCTGATAGGACTAGCTTGGATTATTCATGAGTTTTTTGAGAAAAAATAGTAATTACTACGCTACTATAAAAGCCCATCTATATTTTACAGCCGCAATGTGCGCATATGTAGATGGGCTTTGTACTAGCGATGACCAATGACCGCTTGCCAAACATTTTCCCTAACACTCAACCTGTGCTAGCTTTATTATTGTTCCTTTGCGGCACCAAATTGGTTTTTAGCAATAGACAAATAGACGTATGACCACCAAACAAAGCGGACAAAACAAGTTTCACCTGATATTAATTCTTGGCCTTTTAGCAGCTATTGGGCCTTTTTCTATAGATATGTACTTGCCTGCTTTTCCAGATATTGCTAAAACATTGCACACATCGGTATCGTCGGTAATGCTGTCGCTATCGTCGTTTTTTATAGGTATTTCGGTGGGGCAGTTAATTTATGGGCCATTGCTAGAGCGCTTTGGTAGAAAAAAGCCTTTGTACGTAGGCTTAACTATTTATGCCGTTGCCTCATTGGCTTGCGCCACTACCTCATCGGTAAATGGGCTAATAGTGTACAGATTGTTTCAGGCATTAGGCGGTTGTGTAGGTATGGTGGCTTCTCGTGCCATGGTAAGAGATTTATTTGACGTGAAAGACAATGCTAAAGTATTCTCGATGTTGATGTTGGTAATAGCTGTTTCGCCTATTATAGCGCCTACATTGGGTGGCTATTTAACGGCTTACTTAGGCTGGCGTTATATTTTTGGGGTGTTAATTACCATAATCAGTATCATATTGGCTGGTGTGTATTTTTTGCTGCCAGAAAGCAAGCAACCAGACAAAAGTTTTTCGCTAAAGCCTGCTGCTATATTTAACAGTTTTGCAAGCATTATTAAGCATCCGCAGTTTATTATTTACACACTTACAGGCTCGCTTACTGCGGCAGCTTTATATGCTTATATCAGTGGCTCGCCCTATGTATTTATGGTATTGTTTAAAGTAAGCGAAAAGCAGTACGGGTGGATATTTGCCATTATTGCTGCGGGGCTAATTGGAGCAAGTCAGTTTAATAGTTTGTTGCTTAAAAAATACAAATCAGAGCAGGTGATGCGAATAGGTATTTACATACAAAGTACCATTGGTATTACTTTGGTCGTTTTATCGGTATTGAATGTGCAAGAACTATACGTAATCATCGCATTGATATTTGCGTTTTTGTGTTGCCAAGGTTGCATTTTTCCTAATGCCTCTGCTTTGTCTATGGCGCCTTTTGGGCACAATGCAGGCAGTGCTTCGGCTTTAATGGGCTTTTTGCAAATGAGTATTGGTGCATTAATGTCTGCTTTAGTAAGTATATTTCAAAATGGTACATCACTACCTATGACAGGTATTATGGCATTCTGTTCTATATCGGCAGCATTGCTGTATACTTTTGGCAGTAAGCACATTACTAACAATGCCACTAAAGAAATGGTGGAGGAAGAAGAGCTAGATATGGTAAGTACGCTGTAATGCTATTTTATTCTTCATCCATTTTTAGTTCCATAAGCAATCTATCTGGCAAGGCCTTTTGTGCATTTGCACCCATTTTCTTTAGTTCTTCTACCTTGCCTACTAAGTTGCCACGACCAGTACTTAATTGTTTAAATGCATCATCATAGCTTTGTTGTGCAGCAGTAATTTTTTTGCCTACATCCTCTAAGTTTTCTACAAAACTTACAAACTTGTTGTATAGCAAGCCTGCTTTATCAGCAATTTCAATGGCGTTTCTGTTCTGCAATTCAACTTTCCATAAGTCAGCAATTATTTTAAGCACAGCTAATAAATTAGTAGGGCTTACTAGCATAATCTTCTTATCGTAAGCATATTTCCACAAGCCATTATCATGCTTTACCGCTTCTAGAAATGCAGGTTCTATGGGTATAAATAGCAGCACATAGTCGAGTGCTTTTGCATAGCGTGGATAGTCTTTTTTTGCAAGCCCATCTATATGCTGCCTTACAGATTTTATATGGTCTATTAAATGCTGCTGCTGGCTAGCCACATCACTTGCAGCTATATAAGCTTCCCAGGCTACTAGCGATACTTTACTATCTACAATTATCTTTCGTTGGTCAGGATAATAAATAGTTACATCTGGCTGTAAGCCTCGCCCTTGCTCGTCTTTGATAATATTACCTGAGTTGTCTTTAATAAAATCTTGTGTAAAATATTCTCTGTTTTTAGCCAGCCCACTATGTTCTAAAATGCTCTCTAAAATCATTTCGCCCCAGTTGCCTTGTTGCTTTACATTGCCCTTTAAAGCTGTGGTTAAATTATTCGCTTCTTGACTTACTTGACGGCTCATTTCCATTAAGCGTTCTATATGTTTACCAAGAGCAAAACGCTCTTTACTTTCTGCATCATACGTTTGTTCTACCTTTTGTTTAAAGTCAACCAATTGTGTTTTTAGCGGCTCTAAAATGTGTTTCATTTGCTCACCATTTTGGGTAGAAAATTGTTGTGTTTTCTTTTCCATAATAGCATTAGCCATGGTTTCAAATTGGGCAAGCTGTGTTGTTTTCATTACTTCATAATCTTGCCTAAGTACTTGTAGCTTCTCTTGTTCAGCATGTAATGTTGCTGCATCCTGCGCTTGTGCAGATCTTAAACGTAGCAAATCGTTATTCAGCTGGATCTTTTCGAGTTTTATTGCATTCAGTTCTTGCTTGCTGGTATCGTACAAGGTTTTATAGGTTGTAGCATCGCTTTGTAATGCTACAATTTGTGTAGCCTGTGTGGCAGTCAATTGTAGCTGCTCTTGTAGCCTTGCTTGTAGTTGTTCATTGGCATTAGCCTGTATAGCAATTTTAGAACCGATTGTTACTGTTTTTATCAGCCAACCAATTACAATGCCTACAACTAAAGCTGCTAGTATAAAAAGATATTGCTCCATATAAAATGATAAGCAATAAAAGTACTACTTGCGCATTTAAAGTAAACGGATAAATGATGATAGTATTAATGCTTGCAGAAAAAGGTTGGTAATTGATAGCATACAAAAGCCCAACCAATGGCTGGGCTTTTGTAATAGAATTAAAGTGGCATGGCTACAGCATGTCTATTTCGTAAGTGCCATTACCTGTATTGCTTGTATTGTACACCAGTAGTAAGCTATTAGCGGTATCGCCTAATGCACTTGCAGTAATAGTTTGCGATGCACCTGCTGCAAGTGTAATGCCTTGTGTAGTGGGTACTATATTTTTTGCCTGTGCCAAATAGAAGTTAAGCGGCACGTTGCCTGTATTAAATAGTTCTACTTCATCGGTAGGGGTAAATGTATGTTTTACTATAAAGTGTGCTTCAGCAGCTTTTACAGTACCTGTATATACCAGTTGCCTACCTGTGCGTATGTGTTGTAGGTCAAAATAGGTTTCTATGCTTGCAGGTGTAGTAGCAAAATGCTGCATTAAGGCACCTAAGTTGGCATATTGTGCGGTACACATAGCCAGTCTTGCGGTTTCTACGGCATTGCTATTGTTACCAGTTTGGCTTATAGCGCCTTTTTGCAAGCTTAATGCTGTATTTAGCATGGTGTAAAACGCATCTACCGAAGTTTTTACAGTAGCCAAGCTAGCATCGCTACCAATGGCATCGCTTAATGTTTTTACCGCAGCTACTTTAGTGGTTTGCTGCCCTGCTTGAAACGGTTTTCTAAAGTTGGGTAATAATTTTACATAACCAGGTGTACCTTTTGGGTAAATGGTTTGAATGGCAACATCCCACTGCTGAATTTTTTGGCTAGATAGTAATACCAATAACTGATTTACATTTAATGTTTCTGAGGCTTGCCCACCCGATTGTTGCTGCCATAAATTGTAGGCACTTATATAGGCTTCGTGTACTGGGTGGTAGGTAGTGTATAGGCCTAAAAAAAATGGATTGGCTTGTGCCGCAGCTAATGCAGCATTGTGATATGTAGAAATTTGCAATGCTTTTACATAACTGCCATCGGTAGCGTTTTCAAAAGGGTTTCTAATAAATAACCAAGGTTCTTTCATGACGTAAATTTTTTAAATTAATAGATAGTCTAAAATTATTACATCTTATCTTTTAAAACAAATATTTACATATAAAACATACATTAAAATTTCATTAAATTATCCTGTTCATCCACCATTAAATGTTGTTCACCCACTTATTACTGTGCCAGATGCAATACTACCTAAAGCAATAGGCATGGCACGCTACCAGATGCAATACTACCTAAAGCAATAGGTATGATACGCTGCCAGATGCATTACTGCTTAAAGCAATAGGCATGGTACGCTGCCAGATGCATTACTGCTTAAAGCAATAGGCATGGTACGCTACCAGATGTAATACTACCTAAAGCAATAGATATGGCACGCTACCAGATGTAATACTGCCTAAAGCAATAGGTATGGCACGCTGCCAGACCTAATGCCGCGTAAAGAAATGACTACATATAAAGGTGGCTATACACTGTTACATGCAATATTTGTTTTAATAATTAGCAGGCAAATATTTCTTTATTTTTGATGGTAATATAAACGGTAGTTATGGGCTTATTTCAGCAATCGGTGTTAAAAAAATACATTGGCGATATTGATAATGCCGCTCTATTGGCAGCTTGGCTACGCTTTCAATTGCATTTTAAAAATATTGATAAGCAACATAACATACGTAATGCTAAAGAAGAGCAATACCAAGAAGGCTTTTTGCGAGAATTGTTTGTAGATGTGCTAGGTTACACATTAAACCCACAGCCCAACTTTAACCTTACCACAGAATACAAAAACGAAAAAGATAGTAAAAAGGCTGATGGGGCAATTATTAATGGCGAGCAAGTAATAGCAGTAATAGAACTAAAAGGCGCAGATACAACAGACCTTAAAAAGGTAGAGGTGCAAGCATTTGGCTATAAAAACAATCAAAAAGGATGTACGTATATTATCACATCTAATTTTGAAAAGCTACGCTTTTATATAAACGATGCTACCGATTTTGAAGCGTTTAACTTGTTTACAATTACGCAATCAGAATTTGCGTTGTTGTACTTATGCTTGCAAAAAGATAATCTATTAGCGCATTTGCCGTTGCACATGAAAGAGGCTTCAGTGGCAGCCGAAGAGAATGTAACCAAAGCTTTGTATGCAGATTACTCTAAGTTTAAAAAGCAGTTATACCACAATATTGTAGCACTAAACCCACAGCACAATAAACTATTGTTGTTTAAGAAAACACAAAAGCTACTCGACCGTTTTTTGTTTATCTTTTTTGCCGAGGATAGATTATTGCTACCGCCTAATAGTGTACGCAACATACTAAGCCAATGGCAGCAACTGCAAGAGCTAGATAGTTATGTACCACTGTACGATAGGTTTAAAAAATATTTTGGCTATTTAAACACAGGGCATAAAGGTAAAGTGCACGAAATATTTGCCTACAACGGAGGCTTATTTGCTACAGACGATGTACTAAATGCCATAGCTATAGATGATGATACCTTGTACCAAAGCTGTATTACGCTTAGCAATTACGACTTTGATACAGAAGTAGATGTAAATATACTTGGGCATATTTTTGAGCATAGCCTTAACGAAATAGAAGAATTACAAGCAGAGCTTGATGGTGTAGTAATAGATAAAACTAAAACCAAGCGCAAGAAAGATGGCGTGTTTTATACGCCACGCTACATAACCAAATACATAGTAGATAGTACGGTAGGTGCATTGTGTGAACAACAAAAAACTGTATTAAAAATTGTAGAAGATGAGTTTACTACCGAAAAGCGTAAAGCCAATAAGAAAAAACTTTTATTACAGTTAGAGGCTTACAGGCAATGGTTATTGCAGCTTACCATTTGCGACCCAGCCTGTGGTAGTGGTGCATTTTTAAACCAAGCATTAGATTTTTTACTGGCCGAACATAGATATGTAGATGAACTACAAGCCAAGCTATTTGGCGATAGTATTGTGTATAGCGATGTAGAAAAACAGATACTAGAAAATAATTTGTTTGGTGTAGATATAAATGAAGAAGCGGTAGAAATTGCAAGGCTAAGCTTGTGGCTACGCACAGCACACAAAGGCCGAAAGCTTAACAACCTTAGTAACAATATTAAATGTGGTAATAGCTTAATAGACGATGTAACTGTGGCTGGCGATAAGGCATTTAACTGGCACAAAGAGTTTCAACAAGTGTTTGGGCCTTATACAGAGCCGCCACAAGTAGAGGATGAGGTAATTACCCAAAAACCAACAGCCGTAAATGTTGAAGTAGGTAATGCTGCTGATGAATATAAAATGGTACCACCAATTGAGCGTATTACCAACAGAGACGATGCTATAGTAAATACAGATTTTAATATTGTAAACGAGCCATCAGAAGCATATGGTGGTACTCAAAAAGAGAAGCGAGGTTTTGACGTGATTATTGGTAATCCGCCGTATGTAAGACCTAGAACAATGACTGACAAACAACTTTATTTTTTGATAACTAATTACGTGTCATCAGAAAATCAAATAGACCTCTATCAGCTGTTTATTGAGAAAGGGAATAGCATTATGAAAAACAATGGAATGCTTGCCTTTATAGTCCCTAACGCATTTCTTGCAAATGAAAATTCGCGTAAGCTTAGAAAGTATATCCTAGATAATTATGCTATTGAGCAAGTAGTTGAATGTAAAAAGAATGTTTTTGCTGATGCTGATGTAGAGTCGCTAATGTTTGTGTTCTCGAAAAATAATAATCTTCAAGTAGGGAAATATTTTGAATTGATGAATGAAGAAGTAGTTTATAAACATGATTTTTTAAGTAGAAATTTTAGTCTCAACAAGAACCAAAATTTTACAGTTACACTTTCTGAGACAGGATTTAAATTGTTTAATAAAATCAAGCATAAGTCATTGCCTTTTTCTGATTATTTTGATGTGGTCACAGGTATTAAAGAATATCAAGTAGGTAAAGGCAATCCATCGCAAATACAGGCTGATAAGGATAACTTGGTATTCAATTCGAACAAAAAAGATAATGATACATTTCAGCCAGAATTGCGAGGTAAAAATATTCAACGTTATGGTATTGATTGGCAAAACGAATTCGTTAGTTATGGTGAATGGATTGCAGAACCAAGAAACCCAATTTTCTTTGAAGGCGAAAAGATATTAGTTCGTCAAATACCAAGTAAGCAGTCTTTAATAGTTAGCTATACATCTGACTTTTATATAGTAGAGCAGTCTGTTTTTATTGCAAAACCTAAAGCTGATTCAGAACTTGATGTCAAATTCATTTTAGCATCTTTAAATAGTAGATTATTGTTTTGGTTTTTTAGAAATGAAAACAACGAGTTTGATGAACTTTTTCCCAAGATCAAAGCAAAAGAACTAAAAGCACTCCCAATTATATCGATTGAGAAAAGTGCCCAATTGCCTTTTATAGAAAAAGCAAACACCATGCTTGCTAAAACAAAAGCATTACAGGTATTGCAAAATAGTTTCTTGAAATTACTTGTAAGCAGATACCCACAATTAAAGCCAAATAATAAATTGAATACTTGGTATTTACTGTCGTTTGGTGCTTTTGTAAAAGGACTAGAAAAACAAAAAGTACAATTATCGCTAAAAGAGCAAGCAGCTTGGATGGATTATTTTGCAGAAGAACAATCAAAAGCACTAGCTATAAAAGAGGCTATTGCTAGTACCGATAAAGCTATTGATACAATGGTGTATGCGTTATATGGCTTAACAGACGAAGAGATTAAAATAGTAGAAGCTAATTAAAAAGCCTCCCAAAACTTGGAAGGCTTTCATGTAAGTATATTCTTAGTGCTTAGCTATTCATCACTCCAATTTTTTTGCCATCCCATTCAGGAAATAATAGCTTGTCGTTATTGAGTTTTAAGTGCTTGTCGGCTACTTCACTAAACACACTTCTAAAGTCTGTAGTTACAGGTACGTCTCTACCATCTTCTAGGTTTTCTTGGCTAAGTATTGGTAAGTTGCCATGCACTTTACCACCGCTTACATCGTTGCCTAAAATAAACATACAGCTACCTCTACCATGGTCTGTACCGCCTGTGCCATTTTGTTTTACAGTGCGGCCAAACTCAGTCATAGTCATTACATCTACATCATCTTGATACGCTTCAATGTCTTTCCAAAAAGCCGTAATACAGTCACTTAAATCATTTACATTTTTTGCAAAAACACCAGTATCTACACCTTGGTTATAATGGGTGTCCCAGCCACCACATTCTGTAAAAGCTACTTCAAGACCCACATCCATTTTTATCAGTTGCGCCATTTGTTTTAGCGAGTTACCTAAGCTAGATAAAGGATACACAACACCATTTGCGGGCTTATAATTTTTAGTATCTGCTTTTTGTAACATTTTTACTGCATCAAAACTTTCTTTACCTGTTTTATTCAGTAAGCTAGATGATGTTTGATCGTACAAGTCTTCAAAGCTTTTGGCAGCCATATTTGTTGCCATTTGGTTACCACGCATTTGTATCGCAAAGTCTTGTAAGTTGCTAATGGCTACCGCAGCATTATCACCATAAAAAGATCTTGGTAAAGATGAGGTAATACTGACTGCTTGAAATGGTGTAGCTGCTTCGTGACCTAGTAAACCCACAGCTCTATTTAGCCAACCGCTTGCCGTGCCTTTGTTAAAAGGGGTTCCTGCTTCCATATAATCTTGCGCATCAAAGTGTGAGCGAGTATTATTGGGCGAACCAACTGCATGAACTATTGCCAAACGCTTTTCTCTAAACAACGGTTCAAAGGTTTTCATGGCTGGATGCAAACCAAAGCGGCCGTCTAAATCTATCAGTGGATTGTTAGACGATTCTTTAGCTGCTGACATAAATAGGGTAGGCCTTGCCGCTTTTAAATAGGTGTCGGTAAATGGTGTTACAGCCATTAAACCATCCATCGCACCACGCTGAAAGATGCACACCAATATCTTTTTCTTTTTGTAGGGCGATAGTATTTTATGATTATTGGCTGCACGAGCAATAAAAGTTGGTACACCACCAATACCTGTAGCAAATAATGCTAAAGCGCCCGATTTTAAAAAGCCTCTTCTTGATGACATAATTTATAATTTTAGATTAGAAATTGAATTACTTTCTTTGAAATTCTGGTGAACCAATAATAATACCTGTAACCTGCGATAACATTGAGTTGTTACCAGCGCTTGCCATTAATCTTTGCAAGGGTATTTCTGGTGCTGTTTTTTTACCAGGATTATCTTTTAATGGCTTCTGTTTTACTTTGGCTACATCGTTCATCATCATATTGTCGCCCATCATACTGTTGTCAGTATTAGCTGTTTGTGGTACAGGTGTTTTACTAGCTGCACTAGCTATTTTATTGTGTAATTCAGGGTCGTTAATCAAAGGTGTTAAACGCTTAATGGTTTGTGTAACATCTCTTTCTGGCATTAATAATTTACTGTAAATGCTTAAAGCTGCTTCGGCACTTTCTGGCTCGTGATTATTATTTAGCGAAGCTAAATTAAAGGTAACACCAGGTATGCGCTGGCTTGCCAATGCTAAGCCAAAGTTCATACGGTTTAAAAGTGAGCCTGTGTTTATCCAGTATTGACCTCTATCAGGAAAGCCGGTAGGTGCTTGGTAGTAATACATACGCTCACCCATTTTACTTACCCAATTGTAAATTTGGTATGGTTGCGATACGGTTGCATTTAAACCTCTTACAGCACTTATGGCAAGTTCAAATGGTGATTTTGTTTTTTCTCTCAAGGCTTCTTTGCTCCAAAATTCTGGTGCAGTTGCCATTGTGATTAATACTTGTTTTATATCACCATCTGAGTCTAAAAATGTTTTAGCCATCTTATCTATTAAGCTGGTTGGTGGGTTATCGTTTACAAAACGAACCGCTAGTTTTTTGCTTATAAAACGTGCCGTAGAAGTATGATGAGCCAACATGTTAATGAGTTTTACACCTTCATCGTAGCCACCATTTGCCGCAAACGTTTGGCCTAAAACTACTTTCTCTGTTTTATCGTGTCTGCTAGGTGCAAATGCAAAATCACCATCGTGTACATAGCCTTGTTTTATTAATTTTTCTTCGCCAATTTTATCTAATACTTTTTTTGCAACATCACCACCGTAAGGGTTAAGGCTTGGGTAAATGCTCCAACCTGTTAATACTTTGGCCGCATTGGTTACATCTTTTTGCGTATAGCCACCATCTACACCAAGAGTATGTAGCTCCATTATTTCACGGGCATAATTTTCGTTTAAGCCCTGTGTTTTTTTAGATTTTTGAAATTTATCAATGGCTGCCATTTGCTGCACCGTCATAGAATCGGTACCCATTTGTTCGCCTTTTTCCATTTTCGCAAAAAAGGCAGCTAAGCGTGTTGGCATTGGTGTATTATCGTTTGCTATACTTTTTGCATTATCTAAGTACTGCAACATGGCAGGAGATTTTGCTGTAGCTAATAGTAAATTTTCAAATTTGCCTAACACATTTGGACGAATCACATCTCTTTCATAAGGTAATATAAAATCAGCACATTCGTTTTTAGTAAGCGATACATTAAAGTGATTAAACCAAAAGCTTGTAAGCACTTCTTGCAATTGATTGTTGGTATAAGTAGCACGTAATATTTTTTGGTTAATGAGTTGTTTATATAAGTCTTGCTGTGGCTTGAAACCCTTTAATTGCATAAATTCTGCAATTTTATCACGGTATTCTTTTTTGTCAGATTTATTTACAGAATCTTTATCTATAAAACCTTCTTTTACAGCTAATCTTAATGCAACACCACCTTGTGGATAGATACCCAAAATGGTGCTATTATCCATTTTTAAGGCATCGTAACTAGCTAGTTTTTGCTGTAGCGAATCGTCAGATACATTCGCATCTAATTGTTCGGCAAACCATTTTTCTAAGCCTTCATCTACCACTGCATCTATTTGGCCAGGTGTTGCACCAAATGTAAATCTGCTAAGTAAGTGTGCCGCAGCTTCACGTTGTGTAAAGCCTGCTTTTTTATATGGAAATTTGATGGCGTAATAACCTGTGTTTTCTGTGGTGTAAGAAGATAGCGACACCATTGCTGTGAGAAACAATAGGCTGCAAGCGACTTTGATTAGTTTCTTCATGACGTATTTTTTTGTAGTGTAGTAAAATATGGCTGTGTAAAGACGAAGTAAGGTACGAAAAGTTTAAAAAGCTAAGTGAAGAATAAGAAAAGAGTCAATAAATACATTAGCAAAGTGGCGCAAATGTCAATCTCATTCTTTAAGCCGACTATATTTTGACTGTAACGCCTTAAACAATTTGCGCTATTTTTAAAAAGCGCAATGCGCCTATTAGTTTATTTATACTGTTTTATACAACAGCAACAAAGCGTTCTTAAAACTTTACACTCTAATTTGCCCACATTACATTTGCAGTAATGAACAAGTTTTTAATTATTGGTTTAGGCAATGTAGGTGCTGAATACAATCACACACGTCATAATATTGGGTTTGATGTAGTAGATGCTTTTGTACTTAAAAACAATGGTATGTATAAGCTAGATAGGCTTGCTTATGTGGCAGAAGTAAAGTGGAAGGGCAAAGTTTTCATTTGTATAAAGCCTACAACCTACATGAACTTGAGTGGCAAAGCCTTTAAGTATTGGATGGACAAAGAAAAAATTTCGGTAGAAAATACGCTGACTATTGTAGATGACTTAGCCTTGCCAATAGATAAAATTCGTGTACGCTCATCTGGTAGCGATGCTGGCCACAATGGCTTGCGAGATATTCAATTAACACTTGGTACTGATAAATATCCCAAACTACGTTTTGGTATTGGTAATAATTTTCCCAAAGGCATGCAAGTAGAATTTGTATTGGGTAAATGGTTGAAAGAAGAGCAGCCCATTATCAATAAAAAAATAGAAAAGTGTACCGACATTATTGAAAGTTTTGCTGCTATTGGTATTGAAAAAACCATGAACATGGCAAATACTTTAACCTTTACACAATAAAACCAACTCTTATACAGTTATAACATTTGGAATATAATTTATGTAGCGGCAAAAAGCTAATATGAATTGCGCATGCAATAGTATAGTTTGCTATATAGTTACTATTTTAAAAGATTATAACCATGAAAATCTTCTGTGTAGGTAGAAATTATAGTGAACATGCAAAGGAGCTGGGAAATGCTGTGCCTGAAGAACCAGTAATTTTCATGAAGCCCAAAAGCGCATTATTACAAGCAAATACTCCTTTTTATTATCCTGAATTTTCTAATGAACTTCATTACGAAGTAGAAATAGTATTACGCATTTGCAAAAATGGTAAATACATACACGATAAGCAAGCACCCAAATATTTTAACGCTATTTCGGTAGGTATCGATTTTACTGCGAGAGATATTCAAGCAGATTTAAAGAAGAAAGGCTTGCCTTGGGAAAAAGCAAAAGCATGGGATAACTCTGCGGTTATTGCACCTTGGATAGAGGTTACACCAGATATGATGCGCAAGTCAATTCGCTTCTCTTTGAAAAAAAATGGTGTAGTTGTACAGCAAGGAGATACTAAAGACATGATTTTCTCGTTTAATGACATAATCAGTCATATTTCTAACTATTTCTCGTTAAATATTGGCGACGCAATTTTTACAGGAACACCAGCAGGTGTGGGTGAATGTGTGGTTGGTGATATTTTGGAAGGCTTTATAGAAGACAAGAGAATGTTTGAATTGACGATAAAATAACCCGTATTACCCCCTATCAGAAAGCAAAACGTATTACACATGTTAAACCGAGACACACTTCTGGAGGCGTACAAGCTAATGGTCACGGCGAAAGCTATGAGTGACACGTTCGAAGCAAACCAACAGGTTTGCAAATACGAGCATAGTACATCTCGTGGTCACGAAGCCATTCAAATAGCAACAGGTATGCAATTACTTAGTTGCGATTGGGTAAGCCCTTATTATCGCGATGATAGTATGTTGCTATCACTTGGCTTTACCGCTGAAGAATTAATGCTACAGCTATTGGCCAAAAAAGATGATATCTTCTCTGCTGGTCGCTCATATTATTGCCACCCAAGTAATAAAGATGGTGTAAGACCTTCTATTATACATCAAAGTACTGCTGCTGGTATTCAAGCAATACCTACTACAGGTTTGGCACAAGGCATACAATTTTTAGAAAATAGTCATTCTGCATTATTACAAAAAGGTATCGATGGCGAAAGCCCTGTGGTAGTATGTTCTTTAGGTGATGGTAGCGTAACAGAAGGTGAGGTAAGTGAAGCAATTTCGTATGCGGTGTTGAAAAAATTGCCAATTGTTTATTTAGTGCAAGATAACCAATGGGCTATTAGTGGTAGTGCAGAAGAAACAAGAGCAGGCGATGCTTACGAATATACAGCTGGCTTTAAAGGACTGAAAAGATTACAGTGTGATGGTAGCGATTTTATGCGTAGTTACGAAACCATACAGCAAGCCATAGCACATGCAAGAATAGAACGTAAACCAGTTTTGGTACATGCAAAAGTGCCTTTACTTGGTCATCATACAAATGGTGTAAGAAAGGAATTTTATAGAGACAGAGAAGATTTATTGAAACATGGTTTGTACGATCCAATACCAAAAATGCGTTTATTGCTAAATGGTTCTGGCTACGATGAACATGAAATTAATAATGCAGAAGCCGATGCACAACGCATTGTGGCAGAAAGCTTTGAAAAAGCAGTAGCTGCGGCTGAGCCTGATATAAAAACGGTAGAAGATCACGTATTTGCACCAACTACTATTACCGATGAAAAAGGCGATAGAAGCCCTAAAACTGGTGAAAAAGTAATGATGGTAGAAGCTGCACTTCATGCCATTGAAGAAATAATGGAAGACCACGAAGAAGCTATTTTGTATGGTCAAGATGTGGGCAGAAGATTAGGTGGTGTATATAGAGAAACGGCTAACCTAGCAGAACGCTTTGGCGATAGCAGAGTATTTAACATGCCTGTACAAGAAGCGTATATTGTAGGTTCAACGGTTGGTTTATCTGCTATGGGTGTTAAACCAATTGTGCAAGTACAGTATGGTGATTATATCTATCCAGCATTTAACCAGTTGGTAAGCGAAATATCAAAATCTAGTTACCTAACCAATGGTAAGTTTCCTGTAGGTATGGTATTACGTGTGCCAGTAGGTGCTTACAATGGTGGCGGTCCTTATCATAGTGGTAGTATAGAAAGTACATTGCTTACTGTAAAAGGTATTAAAGTAGCGTATCCATCTAATGCCGCTGATATGAAAGGTATAATGAAAGCTGCTTATTACGATCCAAACCCTGTAGTGGTATTAGAGCACAAAGGCTTGTATTGGAGTAAAGTAGCTGGTACTGATGATGCTAAAAGCATTGAGCCATCAAGAGACTATATTTTGGCTTTGGGTAAAGGTAATGTAGTACTTGCAGCAGATGTGGATAGAATAAAACATGGTGAAAGTATTTGTATTATTACTTATGGCATGGGTGTGTATTGGGCAAAAGCTGCCGCAAAAAAATTCCCAGGTCAAATAGAAATTATAGATTTACGTTCATTGTACCCTTTAGATGAAGAATTAATATACGAAGCATCGAGCAAGCATGGTAAAGTAATAGTGCTTAGTGAAGAACAGCAGAATAATTCATTTGCAGAAGCCCTGTCGTTGAGAATTTCAAACAATTGCTATTATTTCTTAGATGCAAAAGTTGAGGTTGTAGGAGCGTTAAACTTACCTGCTGTACCAATGAACATGCATTTAGAAGCAGCTATGTTGCCTACAGTTGATAAAGTCATTCAGCGAATAGACAAATTACTAAAATACTAATATCGCATTGTAAAAACTAGAAAGTAGTAGTTGATAGTATCGGCTACTACTTTTTTATTTTCGTAAATAAAGATGATTGCAAAATTTAGAAATTACTTGCTTTTATTTTGGCTAATACACCTATATTTGCAGCCCAAAATGGCGAGATAGCTCAGTTGGTTAGAGCACAGGATTCATAACCCTGAGGTCTCGGGTTCAAATCCCGATTTCGCTACATAAAGGGAATTTTCAATTAAATCTTGAAAGTTCCCTTTTTTATTTAGTTTGTATTCCTATGATAATGAATTAATTAGGCTGAAAAATTGATCTATTCCCTTAGTTAGATATTGGTGTTTTTCGGGGCCATAAAATAAATCGTTAGGAAACAGTATTTTACAGAGAATTCTTTTTTTTCTCTAAATTGCTAGAATCCCATATTCTATTGATGCTTGAGGCTTTTTCTATGTAATTTCTATCATTTCTTCTTGGTTAGATGTTATTGGTTGCACTACTTGAAGCTCGGCTTCAATTTTATTGATTTCTGTGTTTAAATACTCAGCAGTAAGTTCATAAGATTCTTTATCTATTTCGCCCAAGTAATGACGAATTTTGAGTAGGTTTATCCTAATCTATTTGCGTTGTTTATAAAGTTGCGTGAAATTCACTTTTTAGTCACTTCGGTAGTGATTAGATAGTTTTCAATATATAGCCCTAGCTGCAGTATTGCATTTTACATAAGGTTTTAAAAGATGATTTTCCAAATTTTTAGTTAAATAAAAAATGGCGATTACTTAATTAAAAGTAATCGCCATAAATTAATAGTATTAAAAAGTGT
>NZ_JBQWIE010000021.1:0-77143 GCF_056745525.1 Parasediminibacterium sp. HNIBRBA5674
TTCTTCGCAATGACGGGCAGATGTTTCGTTCCTCAACATGACATTGGAGAAGCAGACGGCTGTATTGCAGATTGCTTTGTGCCTCGCAATGACGGGCAGATGTTTCGTTCCTCAACATGACATTGGAGAAACAGACGGCTGTATTGCAGATTGCTTTGTGCCTCGCAATGACGGGTGCTTAAAGCAGATTGCTTCATTCTTCGCAATGACGGGTATCTATTAATCATTTAAAACAACAATTATGAACATTGTACAAAGGGCTAGTAGCCCAACACCAAAGTTTTTTAAAACATTACGCAATATTGGGCTTGCCTTAGCGAGTATTAGTGCTGTTATTGTATCTGCACCTATCGCATTGCCTGCGGTTATTGTAACTGCTGCCGGGTATATAGCAGTAGCAGGTGGCGTGATAAGCGCTGTGAGCCAGCTTACTGTAGACAATGGCACCCATACAAATGGTAGGGTAAACAAGTAGTTATTATGCTAGCGCATTTAAAACTAAGGATTGGTACCATAGCGGGAACAGCAGGTGGAACGCTATTGAGCATTGTAACACATTTGGGCGAAGAGATAGTACGCACTGCTGTACTAGCTGCGATAGGTGCAGCAGTAAGTTTTGCGGTGTCTTTTTGTTTACAGCGAATCGTACAACGCTGGAAAAAATAATATAGCCTGCTTTGGTAAAAGCCCTGAGCAATCAGGGCTTTTTGTTTTTGTTTCGCATATTTTGTGGATGGCGCTGAATGTTGGTTTTGGAGGTTATTGGTCATAGGTCATTGGTTATAAGTCATTGGTCATAGGTATAAGTCATTGGTCATTGGCAATGGGTCATTGGTTATAGGTCATTGGCAATAGGTCATTGGTTATAGGTCATTGGCAATAGGTCATTGGTTATAGGTCATTGGTTTTGGGTTTTGATGAACTGCAAGTTGAGTGCGTGGTGACTATTTGATAGGTTTCTTTATGTGCTTTTTGTTTTTTTCGATTAGTTGCATTACGTGGTGGTAGTTGTATAACAATAGCCCGCCCACTTTGGTGTATTCGATTTTGCTATTTTTACGCATGTTTCTTAATGTGCCTAGGGAAATGCCTAGCATTTCTTTTACTTCCCAAGTTTTTAGCCATTGGCGTTGTGGAATTTTAGGCGGGGTGTCTGTGATTAAAATTCTTATTTCTTGCAGAATTTCTGCTTTAACTATTAATAGTTCTTGCATGGTTATCATTGCCATACTTTTTTAGAATATTTAACAAATATTGGATTAGAATAAAAATAATGCTCTAAGTTATATATTAAACTATTTCACAAAGATCATTGGTTTTATATTTTAACATTTTTTTAGATAAATACCAATCTTATTTACAGGTTTAATAGTAGGTATTTTGGTTAAAATTTAATGTTCTCAGATGCTTATATTATTGTGCTTTTCTATAAATTCCTTCATAGAATAAGGCATGCTTAGTTTTATCGTTCATTTCAATAATTACATCAAAATGTGTGATAACATAAGGATAATGCAAAAAATAAGGTAAGAACTTGGATGTTATCCAAAAAAAACATATTCTTGCAACCAATCAATTTTCTAACGCTTTGTTTTGCTAGCATGAATTTAACTGTCGAACTTTGTATGTTAGCACTTTATATTTGTGACTGACAGTAGCGAAGCTGTGATAATTTTTAACCTTAACTCTTTTTTTATGATTGAAAGGCGTATATCTTGCTTTTTTGGGGCAGTACTGTTAATTTTACTTTTGTGTTTTTCATCGTGTGTAACCAATAAAAACATTGCGTATTTTCCAACACTACGAGACACGAGCTTTGTTGTAAATAACAGCAATTTGAATCCAAAGATTCAAGCAGGCGATATTATTATGGTAATTGTTAATAGCCCAGATCCAAAAACAGCTACCTTGTTCAATTCCATTAATAATAATAGTGTTTCTGGTGTTCAATCTAACTCCACTATTTCTGCTACTTCGGGTTTGTTGGTGGAAAGGGACGGATCAGTAGTTATCCCTAAAGTAGGCAGGTTAATAGTTGCTGGTAAAACTAAACAACAAGTTACCATTGAATTACAAGATTCGCTAAAAGATTATATTAAAGATCCTATTATAACCATCCGGTTTATGAATTATAGAGTTACCGTTTTGGGTGAAGTAGCCAAGCCAGGTGTTTTATATACCACCAATGAAAAAATGACTATACTTGAGGCACTTGGACAAAGTGGGGATATTACTAATTTTGGCAATCGTACTAATTTACTAGTTATTCGTGATAGTGAAAATGTCTCAATTGCTCACCGCATTAATATATTGAACAATTCTATTTTTAATTCGCCATATTATAATTTGCAACCTAACGATGTATTGTACGTGGAACCGCTAAAACAAAAAGCATATTCTACATCAAAAGCTGTAATTCTAATTCCTATAGTATCTTCTGTACTAACAAGTATTCTATTAATTTTTACTCTTTTTAAATAATAAATTTAATTGAAAATGGATTCAAATGTGGATTTGGTACAAGTAGAAGAATCTAGCTTTTTAAAAAAAACATTAGATAGCTATTTGCCCTTCTGGCCCCTGTTCGTAATAACCATTTTTTTGGGTATAGGCAGTGCCTTTGTGTTATTACGTTATTCAACACCTTTATATGTAGTTAATGCGAAATTGTTTATCAAAGATGATAAAGCGGGATCTGACCAATCGAAACTATTTGATGCTTTAAATGTGACAGGGGATAAAAAAAATGTAGTTAATGAGATTGAGATTTTAAAATCTCCATTAATTATGGAGCGTGTTGTTAAACAATTACACTTATATTACAATTTATCGGTTAAAGGCAGAGTAAATAAGTTGAATGTACCAAGAAATGAACTTCCATTTAATTTAACTGCATTACATCCTGATTCTATTGAAGGAACATCATCTGAAGTACCTATTACATATCTTGCTAGATTAAAGAAAATTAGCGTTTATGGAAAAGAATACCCTTTGAATTCTATTTGTAAAATTGGGTCTGATAGTTTTTTTATCTCAAAAGATTCTTTGAATTCTATTAAAGATGCCAGTTATTTGTTAGAAGTTTTTCCTAGTCAAAGCGTAGCAAGAAAGTTAATTAGCAATATTGATATCAGTTTGGCAAATAAACAATCATCTATTTTAAATGTAAAATATCAAACAATTGATATAGTTGAGGGTAAATTAATACTGGATAAATTATTTGAAGTTTATCGATTAAATACATTGGAGGAAAAAAATGCTGTAGCATTAAAAACACTGAATTTCTTATCTGAACGACTAAAAATAGTTACAAAAGAACTTGATAGTGTTGAGAATAATATACAATCATTCAAACAAGCTAACAATATCGTAGATTTAAGTTCTCAAGGAAAATTGTACTTGCAAAATATTGCTGAAGTAGAAAAAAATAATTCTGAATTGAATATACAATTATCTACTATAAAAGATTTGCGTAATTATGTATTAAATAAGTCAGGCGGTTTAGTTGTGCCTGCAATCAATAATTTAAATAATCCGCTTTTAGTAAGTTTACTGAGTAAGTTGACAGAATCACAATTGGAATATAATCGTGCTGAAAAAATTAATAGTTTAAAATCTGATATCTTAGTACAGATTAAATCTGAAATTAGCAAACTTAAATCTGAAATTCTCGATAATATTTCTAACCTAGAGACTAATTACCAAATTGCAAAAAAGGAAAATAATCAAAATTCGTTGCGCATCTCTTCTGACTTGGGTCAAATACCTGCTAATGAGCGGCAACTACTTAAAATAAGTAGGGAAAGCATCATTAAAAATAGTACTTACACATTTTTGCTCCAAAAGCGAGAGGAGACTGCTCTAAGTTACGCTTCTGCAGTAGCAGACAATAAAGTAATAGAACGAGCAAATTCTAATAATATACCAATATCTCCCATTAAATCAAATACATATTTACTTGGTTTAGTTGTGGGTTTTCTTTTGCCCGTGTTATATCTACTATTAAAAGAAACCCTTAATTATAAGATTCTTTTTAAAAATGAAATTGTAAAAGGTACATCGATACCAATTGTGGGTGAGTTAATGCAAGGGTTGGATAAAGAGACAATTGTGATACGTGAGGGCAAAAGAAGTGCCATTGCAGAGCAAATACGTATATTAAGAACAAATTTATCTTTTGTAGGAATTGTAGATAATAAATCTAAAGTTATTTTGCTTACTTCATCCATTTCTGGTGACGGAAAAAGTTTTGTGAGTATTAATTTGGCAATCAGTTTAGCCCTAACTGGTAAAAGAGCTATTTTACTGGAATTGGATTTAAGAAAACCTAAAATTAGTGAAGCCCTAGGCTTTTCTAGAAATTTAAAAGGTGTTAGTAATTTTTTATCGGGTCAAGCCACTGTTAATGACATACAGAACAAAGTAGATGGCTTTGACAATCTATACTACATCAGCGCGGGTGCTATACCACCGAACCCTACTGAATTATTGGGTAGTAAACAGTTTAGTGATTTGATTGAAAGTCTAAAAAAAGAGTATGATTATGTAATTCTGGATTCACCCCCAATAGGCTTGGTATCAGACTCAATGGTAATAGCAGGTTATGCTGAAATTACCATCTATGTGGTTAGGCACGCATATACGCCTAAATCTTATTTGCCTTTTATGAAATCTTTATACCAAGAAAAGAAATTCAATGATCTTGTTGTTGTTTTTAATGGGTTAAAAACCAGAGGCATAAACGGGGGTTATGGGTATGGTTATGGTTATGGTTATGGTTATGGCTATGGCTATGGCTATGGCTATACGGATGATGTAAAGAAGAAGAGTTGGATAAAGCGCTTGTTTAGTAGAAAATAAGATTTGGATTTCACGAATTTTAAGATTTGGATTACACGAATTGTAACGAATTACACGAATTAGGATGGCGATTATACGAATTTTAAAAATGATTTTAATTGATATTTTTAAATTCAATATCTTAGTGGAACTAATTTTTCTTTAATAGTATATTGATACATGAAAACATATACTTTAACAGTAGTGACGGTAAGGCAAGAAACTGATGATACGGTTACACTTGCTTTTAAACAGCCAGGATTAAAAAAAATTAGATACGAAATTGGGCAGTATTTAAGCTTGGTATTTAAAATTAATAGTCGGCGTTATGTGCGCCCTTAGTCTATTTCGTCTGCACACAATGTGGATTAATACTTAGAAGTTACTATTAAACGTGTGCCTAATGATATTGTTTCTAACCATATTTGTGATGTGGTAAAAGTGGGTGATGTTGTTGAAGTATTAGAACCAATGGGTGATTTTGTAATTCCTCAAGTAATTGACTATGCAGACCATAATATCGTGTTGTGTGGGGCGGGTAGTGGTATTACGCCGCCTTACTCTATGGCGAAACAAATTTTAAATGGTTCAAGTAATAATCGGCATGTGACACTGGTATATGGTAATAGAACGCATGGTACGGTTATATTTAAAGCGCAGATTGAAGCTTTAGCTTACCCCAACCAATTTACTGTCTAGAATTTTTATGCACAATTGGTAGTTACAGAGGAGATGCCCACTATCGTGCAAGATAGAATTGATCCATCTGTGGTTTTAGAGGTACTGTCTCAAGGGTATACTATTACTAAAACATTGCACTATATCTGCGGCCTACTGGTTTAAAATCTTCCGGAAAGGCGGATTTAGAACAACGTTCTGTACCTTATGCACAAATATTTTCAGAAGATTTTGAATTGGTAAAAGACGAAAAAGACTTTATTGATATTGTTACGCAAGTAGTTACTGTAAAAAATAATGGCGTTGCGCAAGCAATAGAAGTTGTAAAAGGCAAGAGTATTTTAGAGGCAGGGCTTGATGCCTTACTAGAAATGCCTTATTCCTGTCAAACAGGTAATTGTTCAGTATGTAATGGTAAGCTTATTAGCGACACGGTAAAGCAAATTTTGCCAAAGCATAGCGATTTAGCAACTAACGACTACCAATTGTGTTGCACCTATCCTGTATCAGATAATGTTGTGTTTGAGATATAATTTTATAATTTTAATCAAAATTTACTATTTATGAAGGTAGTTATTTTAGCAGGCGGTTTAGGTACCAGATTAATGGAAGAAACTGAAGCTAGACCAAAACCTATGGTTGAAATTGGTGGTAAACCTATTTTGTGGCATATATTAAAAATATACGAGGCATACGGGTATAATGATTTTGTACTTTGTTTGGGTTATAAAGCGCATCTTATTAAAGAGTATTTTTTAAACTATTATTTGTATAATTCAGACGTAACTATTGAGTTAGAAAAAAACAAAGTGGATGTTCATTTTTCTAATACTGAATCTTTTAAAATCACACTTGTGGATACTGGTCTTAATACTAATACTGCGGGTAGAATCAAAAGGGTACAAAAATATATTGGGGATGACACTTTTATGCTCACGTATGGTGATGGTTTATCGGATGTAAATATTGCTGAATTGGTTAAGTTTCACCAAAGTCATGGCAGGTTAGCTACTTTAACAACTATACAAACACCCGGTAGATTTGGTAATATTGAAATGGATGCAGCAGGCAATGTAGATCATTTTGTAGAAAAGCCACAGGGTGATGGCATGTGGATAAATGGCGGATTTTTTGTATTAGAGCCAGGTATATTTAAGTATTTGGAAGGCCATATGGATGATATACAATGGGAGAAAAAACCTTTGATAGACATAGCTGATGATGGGCAGCTCGCAGCTTATAAGCACCACGGTTTTTGGAAGCCTATGGATGCATTAAGAGACAGAATAGAATTAGAGCAACTTTGGAGTAGTGGTAATGCGAAATGGAAAATTTGGTAGTAATTTTAATTAACAATTAGTAATTATCATTTAATGTTTCACAATTAATTATTCAATATGTCATTCTGGAATATATATCAAGGGAAAAAAGTATTGGTTACGGGCCACACAGGTTTTAAAGGTTCTTGGCTATGCATTTGGTTGCAAAAACTTGGTGCAGATGTTTATGGCTATTCCTTACCGCCATACAGTGATGCCGATAATTTTGTGACGACAGGTTTGGCTAATCGAATGCATCACCATGAAGGTGATGTGCGAGATAGAGTAGGTTTAAAAGCCTATTTTGAACAAGTACAACCTGATGTAGCTTTCCACTTGGCGGCTCAACCTTTGGTATTGTTATCTTATGATGACCCACATGGCACTTTTGAATCGAACTTGATGGGAGCAGTTAATTTTTTTGAAGCTGTACGTAGTACACCATCTGTAAAAGTGGCTATTAATGTTACAAGTGATAAGTGTTATGATAATAAAGAATGGGTGTGGGGTTACAGAGAAAATGACCCTATGGGTGGCAAAGACCCTTATAGTGCTAGCAAAGGTTGTTCAGAATTGATTACAGCGTCGTATATACACTCTTTTTTTAGTAGAGAAGGGACTTGTGTTGTTGCAAGTGCTAGAGCTGGTAATGTGATAGGTGGTGGTGATTGGGCAAAGGACAGGATTATACCGGATTATTTTAGAGCTTATAAGGAGAATGACAAGTTGTTTATTCGTAACCCATACGCCACCAGACCATGGGAACATGTACTAGAACCCTTGAGTGGGTATTTGAATCTTGGAGCCAAATTGTGGTTAGAGGGACGTAAATATTCGGGTGGGTGGAATTTTGGGCCAGAGGATACTGCTAATTTTTCGGTAAAGGAGTTAATTGATAAAATTTTAGAGGTAGATAGTAAAGGCGGGTACACTATACCCGAGAATTTGGAAAAGCCGCATGAAGCGACATTGCTAAAATTGGATATTTCTAAAGCTGTGAATTTGTTACAATGGAGGCCTTCGTTAACGTTTGATGAGACAGTAAGCTTTACTTTAGAAGGGTATAAAGACGAGTTTGAATCAAGCGGTGAACTATATAAAAAACGAAGCAATCAAATAGATAATTATATTGCAAAAGCCTTGTTAAAAAATTTAAAATGGGCTTAGTTATAACTATTTTATTTTAATTGATAAACAACATAAATTTAATTAAAAATGAAAGTTTCTATAATTGGTGCGAATTCGATGTTAGCTAGTTATTTAATCGATTCTTTAAACAAACTTGAAAATATTGAATTGTTTCTTTTCGGTAGAACCCCATTTAGCCGTGACAAATTAACTGTCCCGAATCAATTTATATATTTTAATTATCCGTCAAAAGAATTAGATTTTGATTTATTATCAAATTCGGATTTAATAGTTTATTGTGCAGCAGCTGGGGTTCAAAGTGGACAAAAAATTGATACTTCAATTATATACGAAATAAATACTTTTTTACCAATTCGTATTATCACATTCCTTGAGAAAATATCTTTTAAAGGCAAATGGATTAGCTTTGGATCTTATTTTGAAATAGGTAATAATAATAACCCCCATTCTTATACAGAAGAAGAAGTAATAAGTAGTACAAAAGAAGTGCCTAACCATTATTGTTCTTCAAAGAGAGTTTTTAGTAGATTTATATCAAGTGGGTTGATATCGATTTCTCATTGGCATTTTATATTGCCAACAATTTATGGTTCAAAAGAAAATCAGAATAGGTTAATCCCTTATATCATACATGCTTTAAAAAATGACTTACCCCTTAAATTAAGTTCAGGACAACAAGTCCGCCAATATTTACATTGTAATGACGTAGTAAAACTTATAATGATAGTTGTAGAAAATCTTTTTGAATCTGGTTTATATAATTGTGTTGGCGAAAAACCTATAAAAATAGCTGATTTAATAAATGAAATATTTACTTTATATGATAAAGATTCATCATTATTTCTAGGTACGTTAAATACTAGAGATGAAAGTATGAAATATTTAGCACTTAATTCTGCTAAATTGCAACAATATATACCCAATTTTGTACTTGGAACTTCATTAAAAGATGGGATTATAGATTATTTATGAGTATACAAACTAAAATAAAACTAATTCCTAGAAAATTAATAGCAGATTCTAGAGGATATTTTTTAAAAGTTTTAACTGGAAAAGAGGATTTTTTGCCTTTATATACAGGTGAAATATACATTACATCTGCTAAAAAAAAAGAGGCAAAAGGTGGACATTATCACCCAAAAGCTAACGAATGGTTTATTCTCTTACAAGGCCAGTGTAGATTAGATCTTGAAGATATAAGCGATAATGAGAAACTAAGTATCTATCTTAGTGCTGATATTCCTCAAATGGTATTTGTTCCAAATAATATTGCACATGTTTTTGTAAATACGAGTGAAGTTGATGAGTTTTTACTATTGGCCTATACAGACCAGTTATTTACACCTGAGGATACTATTCCTTTTAATTTCAAAATAAGTGATTAGTTAGTTTGTTTTATAGTTTAGACTATCCTCTTTGCATATTTTAATATTTATATATTTTAGTAACTAGCTATAAATGATTTATTCTTAGAGAATAATAATGGGTTCAACTGACATAACTTAGCTAACATTCAAATATAAAACCAGTTACTCTTTTATATGAATATTTTAGATGTAGACGTAGTAATGCCATGTGCTGGTAATGCAATCTATTTTAAAGAAGCGTTGGTTTCTGTGTTAAATCAGACTATGTTGCCTAGGTGTATATATGTAGTAGATAATTCGATAAATACAAACGTATATAAAGATATTGTTGATGAATCAAATTCTGATTTAATAAAATATATTAGGGTTAAAAAAAGAATTTCGCAAATTGAAAATTGGCAATATTGTTTGAGCATTGGCGATTCAACATATTTTGCTTTTTTACACGATGACGATGTGTGGGTAAATACCTATTTAGAAGATGCACTAAGTGCGTTGCAAAAAAATACTGGATCCTCAATTGTATTAACAGCGCATCATTTTTTTCAAACAGGAACTTCAATTTATACCATAGAACCAAATGAATTAATACAGAAGAAAGAGAAGTTTAATTTCTATAACTCCTTGACAGATAATATAAAAAACTATATACTTTCTACTACTAATGCATGTCATATGAGTGCTTTAATTTTTAAGAGGTCATCCATTAGTTTTCCTATAAATTCAAGATTCTTGCCAGATCAATCCTTTTTAGCATCATATCTGTATATGTCTAATATATTATTGTTGTCAAAGGTCAATACATATATAAGATTATCTCCGGGCAATGTAACTTCTTCGATGCATAGAAAGGGGTTTGTATCAATAGAAACAATGCAGCATTTGCGTAGTGTGACTGATACATATATAAGGACTAAGGGAATAACAGCGAGGGATGTTGTACACAGGCTTGATATTTCTTATATGTCGTACACTAAACGTCTTAAGCAAGCTTGCTTTTCGTGGCCATTGAACCCAATTTTATTAAGATTTGGAACTGAATTAATTGAGCAAGAGGCACTCGTATTGCACCATAGGAAACTTACGAGTATTGTAATAAAATTGAAATCTTTTTTCTGGGTCATTTTATGTCTCGTTGCAGATATCAGATATTTTTTGAGGGATTTTAATGATAGATAATATAAATAAATGAATAGAAGTTTTGGGCTAGATTTATCAAGAGCAATTGCCGTTTTAATGGTATTAGCAGCTCATTTTATTAAAAAAGTTGATTTTTTAGGTTTTTGGGGTGTCGAATTATTTTTTGCCTTAAGTGGTTATTTAATTGGACAAATAATTTGGCGCAGCCTTGGAACTACTGCTAATCTTACTTTTAAAAAAATTGTTAACTTTTGGCTTAGAAGATGGTTTCGTACTCTACCCAACTATTTTTTGTTTTTCTTTGTGATGTTTTTTTTTCATAATTTAGTCACTGATGATTTGCCGTCTTGGTTAGTTATAATTAAATATGTTTATTTCGGTCAGGGATTATTATCTGAGGTTTCGACTTTTTACAGAGTTTCATGGAGTTTGTGTGTGGAGGAGTGGTTTTATTTACTTTTTCCTTTAGTTTTTTTTATTTTTAAATTAATAAAATTATCTTCTAGATTTTCATTATTTTTTACAATTTTAATCTTTTATTTCTTTTCTTTTATTATGAAAATATATACTATTAATAATGTACAATCTTTACGGGAGATTACGCTCGCAAGATTAGATGCAATTGCTGGGGGGGTATTGGTAGCTTTAATAAGTATGAATTTAAAAAACAATCAGTTACTGTACAAAATTGGATTTTCAGTTGGAGCTAGTTTTTTATTATGTTCTTTTTGTTATATTCTTTTTTTAAATCCAAATGGAGTAACTCAATTAACAACTAAAAGTATTATATACTTAACTATAACTCCCTTGGCATTCTCTATTTGTTTGCCAACTATTAATTTGTTACCTCAACCAAAAAATAATTTTGAATGGTTTAGAAAATTTGTAGAAAATATCAGTTTATGGTCTTATTCTTTATATCTAAGCCACATACCTATTCTTTTCTTAGTATATAAAATATTTGATACTTTTCGAGAAAATATTTTAATGAATGTTTTATCAAAAATTACAGCTTTAATCATTACACTTTTAGTTTCTAGATTTCTCTACAAATATTTTGAGTTGCCTATAACAAAATTGCGACCAAAAGAACTTTAAATTATTATGTTACTTTGAAAGATACAACGACGTCTAAATTATTATCAGCCACTTTTTTGGGTTTGATAGCTAGGGTTTCTACGATTGGAATTAGATTTTTATCGCTGCCATTAACATTAAGTATTATTTCCAAAGATAGATATGGTGCGTGGTTGATAATATTATCTATTATTGGCTGGTTATCAATGTCTGATTTGGGAGTACCTTCTGCATTACAAAACATGATGATAGAGCTAGAAGCGAAAGGGTACAAGAAACGTGCGGAAGCAATATTGATTTTCGGGACTAAATTTTTATTTTATATAGGGGTAACAGTAGCTCTTGTATTTTCTGTTAGTACGATTTTTGCTCCTATTGCCACTTGGTTGAAAGTAAAGCCTGAAATTGCTTCTGAAGTTAAGTTAGCGTTAATTTTTTGCTTAATTAGTTTTGGATTTAGTTTGCCTTCCAAGGTCGGGATAGTTCTGTACAATGTTCACGGAAAATTAGTAATGCCACCAATTTTTGATTTATTATCAAGTATACTTTCTTTCATAATTTTGTTAATTGCGGTTTTATTTCATTGGAATTCACTTTTTGCGTTGGTGCTATGTTCTTTGTTTGCTTTAGCGGCTGGATCTTCTTTATCAACATTTTTAGCATTTAGGAAGTTTGGTTATAGTATAAAAGTAGAAGAACCTAATGCTAAAGATAAAAAGCAGCTACTTTCTAAAGGTGCTTTCTTCTTTTTAACTACCATTGGCGAATTGTTGATATTGCAAAGTGACGCCTTATTAATTGGGTTTATGTTAGGCGCTAGCAATGTGCCTTTGTATATAATACCAGCTTCTTTATTCATTAATTTTATACAAATTCAAAATATTTGGTTAAGACCATTGTGGCCGGTTTTAACAGGTTTTTATGCGAATTCTCAAATTAATTCTATAAAATCGTATCTAAATAAAACGTTACTTTATTCTGTATTAATGGCTGTGTGCTTTACGCTATTTCTTATTTTTTTTGGTAACTGGTTTGTGAAACTTTGGTCACATGGTTCTGTAGGCATACCCACATTTGCAATGGCATTTGGTTTTGGCTTTTACGCTTTGGTAGCATGTATAGATAATGTGCTAGCTACTTTTATTAATGCAGCAGGTAAAATTGAGGCAAGATTTGGTTATACTTTGGGCTTTGGTATTGCCAAAGTTATTTTTGGTTTTTTAGTTTTAAAATTCATGAATAATGGCTTACAATTTTTACCACTTTTTTATGGTATAATAATGCTTGCCTGTTCAGTTTTTTTTGCATTTTGGCAAATTAAAACAATATTTACTAAATGTGAGTTATTATAATCAGTCCTCAAAATTAGTTTTTGGTATGAATTGCCGAAAATTTAAAACACAATATTTCAAATAGTATTTAAAGTCAAAGAATGAAATTAATTGTTCTATATTCAACTTTACCTGTCGTAGGTGGTAACTCAACAATTACCTTGTCATTAGCCAAATTCTTTAAGCAATGTGGCTACAATGTTACTGTAATAGTTAGAAATCAAAATGATCATGGTATAAATTATATTGTTATAGAAAATCTAAAACAGATACATTGTAATGTTTTTGTTTTATCTACCAGAAGTAGTTATAGCTTCATCCAATTATTATTTTATATCATAAGGATTAGACTTAAAAAAGACAGGGATAAAAATTTTATTTCAATTGGTATGGGGCTAATGGCGCCTTTAATTGCTTTTTTGGGTGGATTTAGACATAAAATTTACTATTTTATAACCCACGATCAAAATTTAGTACCTTTAAGAAAGTTGGGAAAAACGATATATTTTTTTACAAAGGTTATTGTAATTTCTCCTGCCTCATTAGAGCCTTTTTCCCAGAAAATTAGTAGCAGGCTTCCTTGTGTTTGGTTACCCCAATTTAGTGAGTTAAATGTTACTTATGAGACAATAAACAGAAATAATGATCAAATAGTATCATTTGGATTTATTGGAAGTTTAAAAAAATCAAAAGGAATTCTTTTACTTCTCAATATTTGGGATCAACATATGCAACATGCTGAACTTAAAATATTAGGTGGTGGTGAGCTAGAAAATCAAGTTAGGAGTCATGCAGAATCTAGTATTAATATTAATTATTTTGGAAGTTTCTCACCGACTGATAGAGATGTTGTATTACCTAATTTTTTTAAAAGCATAGACTATTTGGTAGTTCCTTCAATTGGCGATCATGAAGGGTTACCAACAGTAATTTTAGAGGCGCTTTCATTTGGGGTTTCTGTAATATCAACAACTGGTGGCGGAACAATAGCATTTAATCAACCAATACTTAACGATGACTTTTATGATTCAGTAAGTCTAGTAAATGAAATAAATCTACTTGATTTTCTTGCTAATCTAAAAATTCCTAATATAGAACAAAGAAGTAGGGCTAGGTCAGCATATAAAAAATGGTTTTCAAACTCTGCTTTATCTAGTAAATGGATAGAAGTATTAAAATAATAATGCCCAATTTAATGCCCCATAAAGAAGTGACTAGAAGATTTGACTATAATGCTATTACAAATAGTATCCAACTTAAATTTATTGCTAAAATTTGTACGAGATATCAATTTATATCTAGCATAATATACGCATTATGTTTTACTCTTTTTCCAAATAGCAATAACGTAGCCTTGGCTTGTGGCTTGTTGGCAATTACGCTAGCATTAATTCCAATTGTTTACGTTATTAGAAATAAAGATTTTGCATTGCTTTTTAGTTGCATTTGTATTTTTAACATATCCCCAATTTGGTGGTTATACTTAGAAGCGGTATTACCTGGCTATGATGCATATGTCTATACACCTGCAGTAGAAAGAATGGTGTCTTTTTTTTGGACATCTATTTTTTTAGGATTTGTCAACATGATCTATTCTTCTCTGTTGGGCGATGTTTCTAAGTTTTCACGAAATTTTTTTCATTTTTTCACTAAAATAAAAATAGATCCTAAAACCTATTCTATATTTACATATATATTCTTTTTTGTTCCTTTGGCTGTTTTTGCATTTTATTATGGCTCATTAAATACATTATGGACGGCAATGACTGCTGGAAGAGGAGGCGATGGGGGTGGGGCAGCGGGTGGATTATTAGTATTAAATAATGTAGGTGATTCAGGCTCTTTAATGTTGCCTTTTAATTGGATTTGGCAACTCGTACCTTTGTTTGGAACTGTAGCGTTTACTGCTAATGAAAATAAAAAATCGGTTAATGCAATTGCCCCTCTATTACTTGGCGTGTTAGTTGTATTTAATGTTTTTTTGAGTGGCTCTAGAGGAATTACACTTTTTGTAGCTGGTCCAGTTTTCTTCTTTCTTTTTTATTATAATTGGGATAAAGGGCTTAAATTTTGGTCTGTTGCAATAACGTTGTTTTTTATAATAATAGCGGGGATGGAAATTCAAGAACGGTTTAGAGGAAATATATTAGATGTATTTTTCAAGCCACAAGAAGTTGTTGCTAAAGAAGGTTTGAAAGACATTACTAGTTTTGATCCTACAAAAACTCATAGGGATAATAATATGTATTTAATGTCACTTATTTTTAAGTATTATCCTAGTAAGTATCCTCACGGTGGCTTCAATAGTTTTTTTGCTGTTATATTAAACCCAATACCTAGAGTTATATGGCCTGGTAAACCCTTTGTTGGCGGCAATGGTGACATAGCAGATGTTTCAATCGGTGGGTTTATAAATGATGGCCCCTTAGTTATGGGAACGTTAAGTTTATCATTCTCTATTGTGGGGGAAGCATTTATAGCTGCTGGTTTTTGGGGAATATTAATTTATGCACTTACTTATGGGATTATCTTATTGTTTTTGGATGGAATATTTTATTATGCAAGGCGTGAAAATCCTGTGTCAATAGGTGTTTTAGGGATGAGTGTATTTCTTTCATTTTGGGGCTTTCGAGCTTTTTTTGCATTCATAAGTTTTATCTATCCATTATTAATATTAGTATTTATTCTAAAAAAACTTTCTAAACAAAAATGAAAATAGTATACACTGCACCAAACAGATCGCACCATTATCCTTATGCTGAGTCTATGAACGTAATAGGTTGTTTACATGCTTTCGTAAGTGGTTTTAGTAGGCTTAGTCCACGGTCGCCTCTACCTAGCATCGGAAAAAAATTGAAAAGACATGATTTTTTTCAAACTTTTTTTGTAGCGTTTTTAAGATTCAGATTCCCTTATGCTGCAATAAAAATAATTTTAAAATTGGCTAATCTACAATTAGATTATGCTTCGTATAAATGGGCTAAAGAATCCGATGTATTTATATTTTATAGGACACAAGGTTATAACACAACACGAAGGGTAAAAAAAAACTTACCTAATCCACCTATTTGTATTATTGAAGAAGTAAACAGTCATGTAGACTACTATCATGAGTTAATGTTAGATGAATACAAAAAATTAAAGACTAAAGTGCCGTTTCAACTAGAACCAGATGCGGCATTACGTTTAAAAACATACGAACTTGCTGACTTGATTTTGGTTCCATCAGAGTTTGTAAGACGTTCTTTTATTGCTAAAGGTTTTGATGATAAAAAGATACTTAAAGTAAATTTCGGATTTCCAAAAATAGAACTAAATTATAGGCGTAAAGAGAGAAATGCCAATGACGTATTTAGAGTTTTGTATGTAGGACAAATACATTATAGAAAAGGTTTAAGATACGCTTTAGAAGCTTTTAAAAGGTTAGACCATCCTAATAAAGAATTTGTTATAGTAGGTCATCAGACTACTGTAACTGGGTTAGAAAATTTTGTTATTCCTAAATACGTCACTTTTAAAGGTATTTTAAAAGGAGAGCAATTGGCAAATGAATACAAACTGGCGACAATATTTGTTTTGCCTAGTTTGGAAGAGGGTTTAGCTTTGGTGCAAACTGAGGCACTCTCATACGGATTACCACTAATAATTACCACTAATACTGGTGGTGACGATTTCGTAAAAAATAATCATGAAGGATTTATAGTGCCTATTGCCAATAGTGATAAAATTCTTGAAAAAATGCAACTTTTAGCCAACGACCATCAATTAGTTAACGAAATGTCTAAAAATGCACTTAATACTGCAAAAACTGTACGTAACTGGGGTAATGCAGCAGATGAATTGATTAGCGGTATAGAAAAATTTCGCACAAAAGCGTAAGTTTATATATGTGATTATTAATAATGTTAAATGAATAATAAAAAGTCTTTCTGTAAGAGAATTTATGTCGGCTGCATCGGGTGAGCCGGCTACAGAGATACAAAGGTTGTCTAAACTTTTTAATGATAGGTTAACAAAGATATCTGTTATTATTTCGGATACTTTTGCATTTGCTAGCACACATGATGGTTGGGCGATTGTTATAAATGAAGCTATAGCTGCTGGCAAACCCATTATTTCAAGCAATAAGGTGGGTGCGTCTTTAGATATTATAACTTCATATGATTATGGCATATTATGTGAATCGGAAAACGTGCATGAATTTAAAGACGCAATAATTAAATTGATTGCATAATGAAAATTATAAAAAAAAAGTAATCGAAAATATATCACAAAAAAAGCAATATATATACATTTAGATTATTATACTAATAAATCTTTAATATATTTGCAAATCAAATTTAGCTAATTGAAAATTCTAATAATAGGTCCATTTCCTAATCCAATAAATGGCTGCTCATTAGCAAATAAGACTATTTTTAATAATATAAAAAGCCTTGGATTTAACTGTTCATTTATAGATACTAACACATCTATTGTATCTTCTAGTCAAGGAAGTAAATTCTCATTAAAAAAAGCATTTTCATTTTTCCCCATTTTTTTACAATTATTTAAAATAAATAGGGCATCTATTGTTTACATGACACCTGGTCAAACTTTTTTCGGGATACTAAAGTATTCACCGTTCATCTTGGTTTGTTTAATCTCTAAAAGGCCTTACATAATACACTTACACGGAAATTATTTAGGTAAGCAATACCAATTGCTCACGGGGATTAAAAAGAAGATATTCTGTGCGCTTATTTCTAAGGCTTCTGCTGGTATTGTACTGTCCGAATCATTAAGAGCTAATTTCAAGAATTTATTACCTGCTACTAATATTTATGTTGTTAAAAATTTTGTTAATGAAAGTTTGTTTTCACTTAGTATAGAAAAAAGACGTGATAAAATGCAAATTTTATACTTGAGTAATTTGATGTCTCAAAAGGGTATACTTGAGCTACTTTCTGCTTTAGAAATTCTTGATGACTTGGGTATTGATTTTTCTATAACTATAGCTGGTATAATAGAAACTAAAGTTGAAGATAAAATATCTAAACATTTTCTTAGTTTGAAAAATAAATTATCTTATCAAGGCATTGTAAATGGTATCGAAAAGAAAAATGTGTTAGATTCAGCTAATGTATTTGTATTACCAACTTATTATGAGATGGAGGGGCAGCCTATAGCATTGTTAGAAGCTTTAGCAACTGGTAATATTATTGTTACAACTAATCATGCAGGAATTCCAGATGTGATAAGTAAAAAGAATGGATTCCTAGTATCACCAAAATCTATTGATGATTTGGTGAACACTCTTTTGGATATTCAAGAAAATCTTCCAATATATATAGACCAATTTTCTAAAAGTAATATTGACTATGCGAAGAATAATTTTACAGAACAAATATTTACAAAGGGTATTATTGATATTATGCAAAAAAACAGTACTAATTAATAAATATGAATTTAGGCGAAATTAAATCAAAGGTAAGATTGGATTTATTTAATCCATTAATTGGGTTAGATAGAGGTGCTAGTAAGTACAAAGAAATGATATGGTATTTATTTAAGATATCTTTTTTTACGACCTTTTTGCCTTTTCCAAGTCGATTTAAAGTATTCTTGCTCCGAATTTTTGGTGCAACAGTTGGCAATGGGGTTTTATTAAAGCCTAGAATTAATATTCACATGCCATGGAAACTGAAAATAGGTAATAATGTTTGGATAGGCGAGGAAGTTTTCATCTTAAACTTTGAAGAGTTGGTTATTGGTGATAATGTTTGTATAAGCCAAAGGGTCTTTTTGTGTGGCGGTAACCATAATTATAAAATTAAAAATATGCCATATAGAAATGGCATGATAATATTAAATAGTGGTTGTTGGCTTGGAGCAAATGTTTTCATTTCCCCAAATGTTGAAATTGGTGTTGATAGTGTTATTACTTCTTGCTCGGTAATTACTAAATCTGTACCTCCAAATTCTATTTTTGGGGGTAACCCCGCATTGTATATTAAACCTCGATGGTAATAAATATAAAGATGAGTATCTCGAAAAAAATCCTTTTAATATCCTATAACTACGAACCTGAACTAACGGGTATAGGTAAGTATAATGCAGAAATGTGTAAATATATGGCTGCAAGCGGTCATGTGGTAAAAGTTTTAACGGCTTATCCTTATTACCCTAATTGGCAAGTATTTGAAGGTTATACCAACAAAGGCTACAAAAAAGAAATGATTAATGGTGTACAGGTCATTCGATGCCCATTTTATATACCAGTTAATCCCACTGGTGCAAAACGTATTTTACAAGATTTCAGCTTTTATATCAGTACGTTATTTGTTGTTATTTGGCAGATAGTAAGGTTTAAGCGATTTGATATTATTGTTACACCATCACCAAGTTTTATGTGTGGTTTTCATGGTTTGTTGCTGAAGCTGTTTAGACCATCTACCAAATTTATTTACCATATTCAAGATTTGCAAATAGATGCTGCCATTGATTTAAACATTATTGAGGAGGGTTGGCTACAGCGCTTACTCGTAAATGTAGAACGCTTTATATTAAACCATGCTACTGTAGTTTCTACCATCTCTACGGGTATGCAACAAAAGGTTTTGGATAAAAAAACAAAGCTTACCAACGTTTTACTATTTCCAAACTGGGTAGACAATACTAGAATATTTAAAACGCAGCCTGACCCGGCTATTATTGCTAGTTTGGGTATTCCATTAAACAAGAAAGTTTTTTTCTACTCTGGTGCCATAGGTGAGAAACAGGGGTTAGAGATTATTTTAGAAGTAGCCCCAAATGTGGCGAAGCAATGTGAAAATGTTGTGTTTGTGATTTCTGGTACGGGGCCTTACAGAGAGAAACTGAAGCAAGCAATAGTTGATAAGTGCATAACGAATATTCTTTTTATTGATTTACAGCCCATACCTGTTTTTAATCAATTGCTTAATTATGCTTACTGCCATTTGATAGTACAAAAAGAAAGTGCTGGCGATTTATTGCTACCTTCGAAATTAACGAATATTTTAGCGGTTGGAGGTTTAAGTATTGTAACCGCCTTAAAAGGCACTAGTTTGTATGACGTAATAGATACTTATAAAATGGGTGTTTTGATACAGCCAGAAAATGTGTTGGTATTTGAACAGGCGATTGTGGCATTGGCTAAAAATAATCATACAATTAAGGCTAGTATTTCTGAGAATGCAAGCAAATATGCATCTACTTATTTGAATAAGGCTAATGTTATTGATCATTTTATGGAAGCAATAGCCCCCTCAATCCCCCAAAGGGGGGATTAGGAAAGAGGTGTAAGTTGGCGCTTCGCTTTTGGGTGTTGCTCGCAGATTTCGCTGAATGGCGCTGATAGGTAAAGTCAAGTTGAGTGGAGATTGTTTTCCCGTTTTCGGGACGAGTAGTTCTTCGCAATGATGAGGTAAGATTCTTTGGAACTCAGAATGACAAGTTATTATTGATTATTTATTTTTCACAAGTCGCTTCAGGTTTTAATGCTCCTTTTGGGGAACTGAGGTGACTACTAAAATACATATTTATGAAAATTGCAGTTGTAGGTACAGGCTATGTAGGCTTGGTTTCAGGTACTTGTTTTGCAGAAACTGGTAATAAGGTAACTTGTATAGATATTGATCAAAGCAAAGTAGATAAACTATCTAGTGGTCAGATTACTATTTATGAGCCTGGTTTAGAGAAGATTTTTTTACGAAATTTGAATGAGAAGCGATTGACGTTTACAACATCGCTAGCTGATGGTGTAAAAGATGCTGCCATTGTATTTTTAGCATTGCCTACACCACCAGGTGCGGATGGTAGTGCTGACTTGAAATATGTACTAGGTGTGGCCAATGATTTGGGTAAAATAATGACTGACTATAAAGTAATTGTAGATAAAAGTACAGTGCCTGTAGGTACTGCACAGAAGGTACACAATGCCATAGCAGCTAACTATACAGGTGAATTTGATGTGGTAAGTAACCCTGAGTTTTTACGTGAAGGGGTAGCTGTAGAAGATTTTATGAAGCCTGACAGAGTTGTGATAGGCGTGAATAGTGAAAGAGCGAGGCAAGTAATGGCTGAATTATATGCCCCTTATGTGAGACAAGGGAATCCTGTGATTTTTATGGATGAAAAAAGTGCTGAATTAACTAAGTATGCGGCTAACTCTTTTTTAGCTACTAAGATTTCTTTTATGAATGAAATTGCACAATTGTGTGAGCGACTAGGTGCAGATGTGGATATGGTGCGTAGAGGTATTGGTAGTGATGATAGGATTGGTAAACGCTTTTTATTCCCCGGTATTGGATATGGCGGTAGCTGCTTCCCTAAAGATGTACAAGCCTTAATTAAATCATCTGAAGAAGTAGGTTATGATTTTCAGATATTAAGAGCTGTAGAAGATGTAAATGAAGCTCAAAAGCTGCATTTAATACCTAAAATAAAGGCATATTTTAATAATGACATTTCTGGTAAACATTTTGCATTGTGGGGGCTAGCTTTTAAACCCAACACCGATGATATACGAGAGGCGCCAGCTTTATATTTAATTGATGCTTTGGTAGCTTCTGGTGCTACTGTTTCAACTTATGACCCTGAAGCAATGCCTAATGTAAAGGCGATTGTTGGTAATAAAATATCGTTTGTTGAGAACCAATATAGCTGTTTGGATAATGCTGATGCACTAATTATTGCTACAGAATGGGCTGAATTTAGGACACCTGATTTTGATATTATTACCGAGAAATTGAATAATAAAGTTGTTTTTGATGGTAGAAATTTATTTGATAAACAACAAATGAAACAACTTGGCTTCCATTACGAAAGTGTAGGGAGGCCGTAGGGAAAGGCAGGAAGATATAAGGCAAAGAGGCAGGAAGTGAGGGAAACAGTAGACTGTTAACAGACAGTGAAGTTTTTACACAACTAATATAACTATTTTTTTAAGACAATATAAAGAACGGCATAAAGCAATAAATAGATTGCTTCATTCCTCGCAATGACGATGAGAAAGGGCGATAAAGGAAGGCAAAGAGGCAGGAAGTGAGGGAAACAGTAGACTGTTAACAGACAGTGAAGTTTTACACAACTAATATAACTATTTTTTTTAAGACAATATAAAGAACGGCATAGAGCAATAAATAGATTGCTTCGTTCCTCGCAATGACGATGAGAAAGGGCGATAAAGGAAGGCAAAGAGGCAGGAAGTGAGGGAAACGGTAGACTGTTAACAGACAGTGAAGTTTTGCACAACTAATATAACTATTTTTTTAAGACAATATAAAGAACGGCATAAAGCAATAAATAGATTGCTTCGTTCCTCGCAATGAGGATAAGAAAGGGCGATAAAGGAAGGCAATGAGGCAAGAGGAGATGACAAGGCAGATAGGCAAAAAGGGTAATACAGAAATAAAAATTATGAATTAATAATTGAGAATTATCAGGAATGAATAATTGTAGATAACTGATAGTTACTTGTACAAAAATAAACTTTTATGCATACTAATTTAGACAAAACAACAGCAGTTAAGGGGCGTGTATTAGTAACTGGTGCAGCTGGATTTTTAGGTTCACACTTGTGTGACCGATTTATTAATGAAGGCTATCATGTAATAGGCATGGATAATTTAATTACTGGCGATTTAAAGAATATTGAACATTTATTCCCATTACCAACATTTGAGTTTTACCATCATGATGTGTCTAAATATATCCATATACCGGGTGAATTAGATTATATCCTACATTTTGCTTCGCCGGCAAGCCCGATAGATTATTTGAAAATTCCTATTCAGACTTTAAAAGTTGGTTCATTAGGTACGCATAATTGTTTAGGCTTAGCAAAAGCCAAAAATGCCAGAATTATCATTGCATCTACTAGTGAAATATATGGTGATCCTTTGGTACACCCACAAACTGAGGAGTATTGGGGTAATGTAAACCCTATTGGCCCAAGGGGTGTATACGATGAGGCAAAACGCTTTCAAGAGGCTATTACTATGGCTTATCACACTTTTCATGGTGTAGAAACAAGAATAGTGCGAATATTTAATACTTATGGGCCTAAAATGCGCCTAAATGATGGCAGAGCTTTGCCTGCGTTTATTGGCCAAGCATTGCGTGGTGAAGACTTGACTGTGTTTGGTGATGGAAGTCAGACACGTTCTTTCTGCTATGTAGATGATTTGGTGGATGGCATTTACCGTTTGCTAATGAGTGATTATGCGTTTCCTGTAAATATTGGTAATCCTGACGAAATATCGTTGTTAGATTTTGCAAAAGAGATATTGACATTAACTGATTCATCGGTTAAAATTTCATACAAGCCTCTGCCAAAAGATGATCCTAAGCAACGCCAACCAGATATTACTAAAGCAAGAGAAATTTTAGGATGGTCGCCTAAAGTAAGTAGAGCAGAAGGCTTGAAAACAACTTATGAATACTTTAAAAGTTTGCCTAAAGAAGAACTGTTTAAATTGCCGAAGCAGTTTTAGCCCCCTCAATCCCCCCGAAGGGGGAAGCAGTAAGCATTTCACCACAAAGGCACATAGGATATAGTCAAAGAGGCAGGAAGTTGGAAAATAGTCGGCCGAAGAACGTCAACAGACGATAGAAATATATTTTAAATAATACAATACCAGTAAATTTTTTTATTGGTATTTTTTTTGCTTATAACAGTGTTAGGAATGTAATTTTACATTTTGCCATTTTTTTGATAATATTCGAGTATGCTATTTTCTTTCGGTAAACCTAAACCTGTAACACCTGATTTGTCTTTTCTCATGGTAGATATGCACTCGCATTTATTGCCAGGTATAGATGACGGCTTGCAAACCATTGAAGACACTATTGATTATATGAAAGCTTTGCAAGCAGTTGGGTATAAAAAATTTATTTGCACACCACATATACTTTCGGGGGTTCATAATAATAGCCCAGAAACTATTTTACCCAAATTGGCATTGGTGCAAAAAGCTTTAAAAGATGCAGGTGTTGCTGTTGTGGTAGAAGCTGGTGCTGAATATATGATTGATGATACTTTTGAGCAATATCTAAAAGAAGGTAGGCAACTACTCACTTTTGGTCAGAATCATATTTTGGTTGAAATGAGTTATATGTTAGAAGCTACTAACTTATATAATGTATTATACGATTTAAGTATTAAAGGGATGCAGCCAATTTTGGCACACCCTGAACGTTATAATTACTACCATAACCAATTTAAAAAATATCAAGACATTAGAGATAGAGGCGTGTTTATGCAAGTAAACTTATTATCACTCTCTGGCTATTATGGCAAATATGTAAAACAAACAGCCGAACGATTGATTAAAGAAAGAATGGTTGAATTTATAGGTACTGATATGCACCATGCTAATCACTTAAAAGCAACACAGGACTATGTAACTAGTGCTGAATTTTATAAACTAACAAAGGATATTAAGTGGCTGAATAATACGCTGTAAAAGGCAAAGCGTATTAAGGCAAAGAGGCAGGAAGGAAAAGAGATTGCTTCGCTTCGCGCAATGACGGGTAGGCAGAAAGCCATAAGGCAAAGAGGAAAAAGAAAACTGTCGCAAAAGGGAATAGAATCTAAAATTCTATTCCCTTTTTATTTACCACCTCAACAAAGCACTAGCCCAAGTAAAGCCGCTACCAAAAGCTGCTAAACATACTAAATCGCCTTCTTTAATTTTGCCCACTTCAAAGGCTTCGCATAAGGCAATAGGTACACTAGCAGCCGTGGTGTTGCCATACTTCTGAATATTATTAAACACTTGATCCTCTCGTAAACCTAGCTTCTGCTGTACAAACTGCGCAATGCGCAAGTTGGCTTGATGCGGTATTAACATATTAATGTCGCTTGGTTGCAAGCCATTTGCTTGTAAGGCTTCTACAATTACTTCTGGAAATTTTACCACTGCTTTTTTAAATACGCTTGGTCCATCCATATATGGAAAATTTTGTGCAGAGTCAATCATTTCGTGGCTCATAAACATCTCACCAATTTCAGCTTCAGGAAAAGTGGCATAGTTTTTTGCCGCCCAATGGTTAGCATGTGTACCAGGATTGTACATGGCTAATATTTCTGCGCTCTCACCATCGCTATGTAAATGGGTACTTAAAATACCTTGATTTTCTTGTTCAGTAGGTTGCAGTACCACAGCACCTGCACCATCACCGAAAATCACACTTACATTTCTACCTCTTGTACTAAAATCTAGCCCAAAAGAGTGCTTCTCGCTACCTATTACCAATATGTTTTTGTACATACCAGTTTTTATAAATTGATCAGCAACGCTTAAAGCATATACAAAGCCGCTGCATTGGTTTCTAATATCTAGTGCGCCTATTTCTCTCATTTTCATGGCACGCTGTACCAGTACACCACAGCCCGGAAAATAATAGTCGGGAGAAAGAGTTGCAAATACAATAAAATCAATGTCTTGCGGTGTAATGCCAGCCCGTTGTATAGCAATTGTGGCTGCCTCAACAGCCATTGTAGTGGTAGTTTCTTCTGTGCGGTGTGCGTAGCGACGCTCCTTAATACCAGTACGTTCTTGAATCCATTCGTCATTGGTTTCCATGTACTTGGTAAGGTCGTTATTGGTAACTATATTATTAGGTACATACATACCTATCCCTGCAATTTTACTTAGTGGCATTTACAATCGTATTTGTTTGTTAAAACGAAAATAAGTGAAATGTGCGCTATGCTTGTTTTTATTTGCCGCTGATTTTGCTAAGCCAAAGTTTGCCACAGAGGCACAAAGACACAGCGGTACACAAAGAAGAATTGAACGCTTACTCGTTTGAAGTGTAATAAAGAAATTGCTAGCAGATTTCGCAAATAAGCCTAGCGTTTTAGTGTCACATAATTCTTAAGCTATCTTACCATAGTAATCGGTGTGTTTGTTTTAATTCCCTGAGGGATTGAGGGGGCAGTTTTTACGCTACCTTTGCAAACGTTTTACTAAATACTTACAACACGTGTCAGAAAAGAATTTCATAGATTATATACGCATTTTTGCAAGAAGTGGTCATGGTGGTGCCGGGCAAACGCATTTTATGCGCAACAAATTGACCGCAATGGGTGGGCCAGATGGTGGTGATGGTGGTAGAGGTGCACATATTATATTGCGTGGCAATGCTAACTTATGGACGCTTTTGCACCTTCGTTATTATAAAAATGTATTAGCAGAAAATGGTGAGAATGGTAGCAAGAGTAATTGCACTGGTAAAGATGGTGCCGATATATATATAGATGTCCCTTTAGGAACCATTGCACGTGATGAAGAAACTGGCGAGATAGAGGCTGAAGTGTTAGAACATGGGCAGGAAATAATTTGGTTACGTGGCGGTCGTGGTGGTTGGGGTAACCAACATTTTGCCACATCTACTAACCAAGTGCCTGAGCACTCGCAACCAGGTGAGCCAGGTGTAGAAGGCTATAAGAATTTAGAGCTAAAAGTATTGGCAGATGTAGGTTTGGTGGGTTTTCCTAATGCTGGTAAATCTACTTTACTATCTGTAATTACAGCGGCAAAACCTAAAATTGCCAATTATGCATTTACTACTTTGGTACCTCAGTTAGGTATGGTAGAATACCGTGATGGTAAGAGTTTTTGCATAGCAGATTTGCCAGGTATTATTGAAGGTGCTGCCGAAGGTAAAGGCTTGGGGCATCGTTTTTTGCGCCATATTGAACGTAATTCTTGCTTGTTATTTTTAATTCCTGCAGACAGCAACGACCATAAACGTGAATTTGAGGTATTGCTAAATGAACTGGAAGAATACAACGAAGAAATGCTGGAAAAAGATTTCATTATTGCAGTAAGTAAAAGCGATATGCTTGATACTGAATTGAAAGAAGCCATAAGTAAAGAGTTGCCAGCTGATGTACCTCATTATTTTATTTCTTCAGTTACTAATACTGGTTTGGTAGAACTAAAAGATGCCCTTTGGAATATTTTGAATAAACCCGTTTAGATGGGTTTAACACATAGATATATAGTTAGGAATACGAGCATATAGATTATTTATAATTACTTGTTGAATCATTTTTAGAAGTATTAAATACTTTAAAATACTATTTTTAATACAATTTCTATGTTTTTTAGCTCTTTGCTATATGCCTATGTGTTCAAATAACCCATATTAAGAAAGTGTTACGAAAGCGTTTGCGTAAATTTACGTAAAACTTAGGGTTACTTTTTATCTCTCTTAGGTATTAAGAGTAACATTAGCAGATTTTAAAAAAGGTTTTACCCTCTCTTCAACGATATGTCTTGTCTGCTAGCAATGAAACACTTCTGCTGATTCAGCTTTTGCTTCGCTGTATTTTCTACTGTTTTGCTTGACTTGTGAATGATAATTTTATTATTAAATTTTTAAATTGAAACAGTTATGAACATGCAAACATTAAACAACATCGCAAAAAGAATTGTAGTAGCAAACATATTGGCAGTAGCCCTTTTCTTTTCAGTACAAGCTAAGGCTAACTCTATTATTACAAAAACTTCAGAAAATATCGTTTTAGATAGTTCATCAGCTTACAAACTAGACCTTATTTATGTAGGTAACAGTGCAGAGGGTTTAGAATTTGATGTGAGATATAATAACTTAAGCGGTAAGTATTTTTCTTTTGTAATTAAAGATGAAAATGGCGATGTTTTATTTGAAGAATCGTATAACAACAAAGCATTTTACAAAAAAGTGCAACTGCCAGAAGTAGGTGATGTAAAAGTACTAACGTTTACTATTTTAAACGAAAAGAACAAGATTGTACAAACAAAAGATGTAAAAATATCAACCAACTTGGTACAAGATTTTTTGGTAAAAATTAACTAAGCATCTTTTTTTAATTAAAATTATCCTGTTAAAAATATAAGTAATGGCAACTTTTTAAAAGTTGCCATTACCTTTTTTATGATGATACACAAGTAAGTATTTGATTACAAGTTCTCTTTTACATACAAAATGGGCATAAAGCATCCCTTTGATGTTAGTAACCAATATAAATTTTCCCATTCTGAAACAAAATTCATTTAAAAACTTGCGGTTTTACCAAAAAGTATATTTTTGCACCCGTAACTAAAAAATAATTACAATGTCAGACATCGCAACAAGAGTGAAAAAAATTATCGTTGATAAATTAGGAGTTGACGAAGCAGAAGTTACCACAGAAGCTTCTTTTACCAACGACCTCGGTGCCGATTCTTTGGATACCGTTGAATTAATCATGGAATTTGAAAAAGAATTTAACATTTCAATTCCAGATGAGCAAGCTGAAACCATCACTACCGTTGGTCAAGCAGTTGCTTACTTAGAAGAGAACGCTAAGTAGTTTTCACTCGCTTTTCTTAAAGAATAATTTAAAATCCGCCTTACTTAGGTTTAAGCCAAGGTAAGGCGGATTTCTAACTTAAAGGCTTTCCTATATGGCACTTAAAAGAGTAGTAGTAACAGGTATTGGTACATTAACACCAATAGGCAATAATTTAGACGATTACTGGAACAATTTGGTGAACGGTGTATCAGGTGCTGATAAGATTACACTATTTGATGCCTCAAAATTTAAAACACAGTTTGCTTGCGAGGTAAAAGGCTTCGATCCTGTAAACTACATGGATAGAAAAGAAGCTAAGCGTATGGATCGTTTTGCACAATTATCTATTGCTGCAAGCGATATGGCTGTGTTTGATAGTGGCATTTCTAAAGAAAATGTAGATGTGGATAGAGTGGGTGTCATTTTTGCAAGTGGCATTGGTGGTATCAATACCTTTCAAGAAGAGGTAATGAATTTTGCAAAAGGTGATGGAACACCTCGTTTCAATCCTTTCTTTATACCAAAAATGATTTTAGATATAGCTGCAGGGCAAATATCTATGCGTCATGGTTTTAGGGGGCCTAACTATGCTGTAGTAAGTGCTTGTGCTAGTAGTACCAATGCAATGGTATCTGCGTTAGACACTATTCGCCTAGGTAGAGCCGACGTAATATTATGTGGTGGTGCTGAAGCCGTTATTTGCGAAGCAGGTGTTGGTGGCTTTAATGCCATGAAAGCCATGAGTGAGCGTAACGATGACCCTACCTCAGCTAGCAGACCTTACGATAAAGACCGTGATGGTTTTGTAATGGGCGAAGCTGCTGGTGTATTAGTATTTGAAGAATACGACCATGCTATTAAGCGTGGTGCCAAAATATATTGTGAAGTGGCTGGCGGCGGTGCTACTGCTGATGCTTACCATTTAACAGCCCCACATCCTGAAGGATTGGGTGCAAAAAATGTGATGATTTCTGCACTGCAAGATGCAGGTATGAAACCAGAAGAAATTGATTACATTAATACACATGGTACTTCTACACCGCTTGGTGATGTAGCCGAAGTGAAAGCGATTACCGACGTATTTGGTGCGCATGCTTATAACTTAAACATTAGTAGCACTAAGTCTATGACAGGCCATACTTTAGGTGCTGCAGGTGTAATAGAAGCTATTGCTTGCATACAAAGTGTGGTGCATGATATTGTACCGCCAACGATTAATCACTTTACAGATGATCCTGATTTAGACAGCAAGCTAAACTTTACTTTTAATACTGCACAAAAACGAATTGTAAACGCAGCATTGAGTAATACATTTGGTTTTGGTGGTCATAATGCTTGTGTAATAGTTAAAAAATACGTGGCATAACGTGGTGGAAATACTAAAAAGATTACTAAAAAAATCAACCACCCAATCATTTGAAGAGAATGTAAAAAATACTTTAGGCATAAAGCCTACTAACATGGGTATTTATTACACCGCTCTTAGCCATCGTAGCGTAAAAGATACACCCGAAGAAAATAACGAACGTCTAGAGTATCTAGGCGATGCTGTTTTGAGCGCTATTGTAGCCGACTACTTATTTAAAAGATACCCATATAAAGGCGAAGGTTTTTTAACCGAAATGCGTAGCAAAATGGTTAATCGTCAGCAATTGAATGATATTGCTGTGAAAATGGGTTTAAAGAAGATTACCCTTTTCAATAAATTCGATAATTCGCTGCGTAACAGCCAGATTTTTGGCAACACCCTTGAAGCGGTTGTTGGTGCTATCTATTTAGATAAAGGTTACCGTAAAACGCACCAATGGGTGCTAAAGCAAATAGTTATCCCTCACATGTTTGTTGATGACTTAGAACTCGTAGACATCAACCTTAAAAACAAACTGATAGGCTGGGCCAGCAAAAATGGTAAAGTACTCACCTTTGACCTTGCTGAAGAAAAGCTAGAAAGTGGCAGACGCATTTTTATTATCAATACCGTTATTGATGGCGAAGTAATTACCCAAGGTAAAGGCTTTAATAAAAAAGACGCTAGCCAAATAGCTGCGCAAACTGCGATAGAAAAATTAGGTTTGTAGCATTAGAAATCAATAATGCCATTCATCCATTCTGGGTCTAATGTGGCGTTATATTTTTTGTAGAAATTCATAGCAGGCTCGTTCCAATCAAGCACTTGCCAGCACATGCGTTTGAAGCCTCTGTTTTTAGTTTCATTCATTACTGCTTCAAATAACAACTTACCTATCCCTTTGCCACGCATTTGTTCTGTTACTAGTAGGTCTTCTAAATAAATACACTGACCTTTCCAGGTGCTATAACGAATATAATACAGCGCAAAACCTTGTACTACTTGTTGCGCATCTTCTGCCACAAAAGCCCACCAAACAGGATTTTTACCAAAACCACTTTCTTCAAAATGATCTAGCGTTACTATTACCTCATCAGGTGCTTTTTCGTACACAGCTAGTTCTTGAATTAATTCTAATAGTCTTTTACAATCTGCTTTTACGGCTGTTCTTAGTTTCATAACACGAATTAAAGATAAATGCACGAATTACACGAATGAAGGTAGTTGCACGGATTTTTACAATTTCACGAATTACACGAATTTCTATCAGGGTAAACTTTTATTCCCCTTTAGGGGTTAGGGGCTGCTTGGGGTTTCACCAATTGCAATACCGCTTCTGCGCAGCCAAATGATAAGGTAAAACCACTACCACCATGGCCATAGTTATGAATAATATTGGTATTAGCTTCTTTCTCTAATCGCACTGTTTCTCTAAAAGGCCGTAAGCCTGCCCAATTACCGATGATGCGTTTGTGCTGCAATTCAGGAAATACATTGCTTGCTTTTGCCAACAACTGTTTTAGCGTTTCTGGCTCAGTGGTTTCAATGCCTACATGTTCTTCGTAAGTACCGCCAATAATGGTAGCATCTTGCCTTGGTACAATATAGGTAGGCGTATGATTGTCTAGAAAAATAGCATTGGGAAAACCTGGCTCTACCAACAATACTTGACCACGTACAGGAAATATGCTACTATCGTTGCATAAGGTACTTGCGCCCAAACCAGCACAATTCACCACTACATCATAAGATAGACCGACTGTTTGTAAATCAGTAATATTGGCTTCTTTAAATACAACACCTTTGTCAGTTAAAATGCGTTGTAAATAAGGCAGAAATAGTTGTGTTTCTACCAATGGTACTTTGGCCTCAAAGCCTTGTTTGTAGCCATTTGGTAATTGCTCAGTTGGCACTTCTTTACAAGTATTTTCAGGCATAAAAGATATCCATCTTTCATCATCAACAATGCCTTCTTTAATGCCTTTAACTATTTTTATAAAACTAATGCCACTTGCAGCGTCAGCAGATAAATCTTTAAAATATTGATAGCTTGTTTCTACCCAATTAATAGCTCTTTCATCGCCACGAACGTGGTAAGGAAACCAAAATGCTGCTGCTCTATTTGAGGTAATATTTGGTGAAAATGCTTTTGCCAACACTGTTACTTCAAAGCCATTATTTACCAAAACATAAGCGGTAGATAAGCCACTAATACCTGCACCAATAACTGCTATTTTTTTACCCATTATTTATGCTAATGCTTGTTCAAAATCGGCAAGAATATCTGCCACATTTTCAATACCTACGCTTAAGCGTATTAAGCCATCGGTAATACCAAATTTAAGGCGTTCTTCTCTTGGTACGCTAAAGTGCGTCATACTTGCTGGGTGCGATAGCAAAGTATCAACAGTACCAAGGCTAACAGCACGCACACACATTTGCAATTTGTCTATAAAACTTTTGCCTGCTTCTAAGCCACCCTTTAGCTCAAAGCTCATTAAAGCACCAGGATGTTTCATTTGCTTTTGGCATAAATGGTAATCGGGGTGAGATGTTAAGCCTGTATAGTTAACATGTGCTACCGCAGGATGCTGTTCTAAAAATTTAGCAACAATCATGGCATTGCTACAATGGCGATCCATGCGTAGTTCTAGTGTTTTCATACCTGTAATTAAAAGGTAAGCATCAAACGGATTGCCATTGCCACCAAGTAAGGCATGCCATTTCCACACTTTGGTTTTCATCAATTCTATGTCTTTACCTATCAATGCCCCACCTATAGCTGTACCATGACCATTTAAAAACTTAGTAGTACTATGAAACACAAAATCAACACCGTATTTAAAAGGTTGCTGTAAGTAAGGCGTTGCAAATGTATTATCTACACTTACCAGCATATTTTCTGCTTTTGCAAGTTTGGTAATGGCTTCAATATCTACACATTGTATGGTTGGGTTAGCCGGTGTTTCTAAATGCACTAGCTTAATAGAAGGATTGTTTTTGATGGTTTCAGCGGCAATATTTAAGTCACGTAAATCTGCAATAATGATGTTGATACCACTTTGTGCCAATACTTTGTGCATTAACTCGTAAGTACCACCATACAAAGAGAAATGCGATAAAACGCTATCGCCACTTTGTAGATTAGCTAAAAATAAAGTAGCCATAGCAGCTTGCCCACTAGCGTGTAACAAGGCTTTTAATTGCAATGGCTTGCCTGCCTCATCGGTAAGGCCAAAGGCTTCTAATGCAGCAATGGTTTGCTCGGCATTTTTAAATGTAGGATTGCCCCAACGGCTGTATATTTTTTCTTTATCAAGGCTGGCAAAGCGTTCCATACCTTGTTCTGCTGTATCGAATGTAAAGGTAGATGTGGCGTAAATAGGCGTTAAATGCGATGATTCTGCATGGTTATTATCTGCACCATGAATAGCTACTGAACTAATACCTGTTAGTGGAAATGTTTGGCTCATACATTGATTTATCTGTGATAAACCAAATGTAAGGTTAACAAAGCTATTTTGTAGTTTATGATTGATGATTGGAAATTGTACCACATTAACTGCAAACAAACTACATGTAAAATGACTAATCAAAGCTATTCAGCTAGTGGGCAGATCCAACTTTTGCCCAAAATAGAAAAGCCACAGAAATAGCCACGTAGTTTCAACTCTTTACCACGATGAATAATTACGCCACAGTAGGTTTTGCCATTGGCTGGGCTGTACACAGTACCGTTTTCGTACATGCTTGTATCGGTTGCACTGCGTGTAAATCCTTTTAAAATTATCGAATTGAGAATGGGTTGCGTTTTAGCTTTATGATCTGGGTTTAGCTTATCGAGTTTTACTTTTCCATCTGCTTCTAAAGGGCGCACCATCCAAATTATTTTGCCATAAAAAATACCATCGGGGGCTTTAAAAATTTGAATCTTCACTGTTTTTTCTTCATTGTACCAAATGCGCTCTATTTTGTCTTTTTGGGCAAATGTGGTGCTATAAGTTAATAGAAGTAATATGGATAGTGCAATACCTTTCATTGGTACGATACTACAGAATTTATTTTGAATTACTACTCATTTAACAAGACATTTTTAGCTAATATCACTGCAACATAATTGCAAAATGAGTGCTACCAAGAGCTTTACATTTATTAAGCTACAGGTTCAACTCATTTCTTGTGATAGTTATAACAAGTTTTGAACTGGCAAATGACCATTTGAGCCATTTTTTGAAGCGTAAAATGCTTACTTAACAAACATTTCATGCACAGGCAATAATAAATACTTTATACTCTCACTATCATTCCTTTACATTTGTAAATTGCATTTTTCGCAGGCTGCTTGGTTTTGGCTAAGCAAAACATCAATCTTATCAAATTAAAAAATGGCTTTACCGTATCTCGTTAAACATATTTATAACAATGGTTCGGAAGAAGTAATTCGTCGTGGTAAAAAAATACATGCCTTGGGCAATGTAGAATTGATAGAGTACGATGAATTAATGGCATCTGTAAATTTTAGGGTTAAAGACGATAGTTATTCTACTTATTACAAAGTGTATGTGTCGCAGTTTAAAGATCCTGCTACATTAAAATTGCGCTGCACCTGCCCTTATAACCTAAGTGAAATTTGCCGCCATAAGGCTGGCACACTATTCACCTTGCAAGAAATGTTGGATAAAAATATGCTTGGCGAACGTGAATTAGTGTACGATCAAAAGCATACGGTGGTAAAAATGAAAATGCTGGATTTAAAGATGATACGCATGTTATCATCACCAGAAAGTTTTATTACTGCCGAGAATTTTTTACAAGATAAAAAAGCCAAAATAGTAAGTGCCAAAGATGAACGTGTAACGGCCAATGTAGAGTTAGGTGGCACGATGTATAACCTTGTTTTACTTAAAAACGAAGAGCGCAATTTTGATACAAGTTGCACTTGCAATAGCGATACCAAACACCCATTGTGTGTACACAAAACCATTGTGTTTTTACAGTTGCTAAAAAACAAAGGCGCTAATTATTTCGATACCATTCGTAACTGGGATGCTGTAAAAAACAAGCTACTAAGCATTTACGGTTATAGCCTTAACGACGATTTAAAAGGCAAATTTGAATTTACGTATACCGATGGTAAACCCTTTTTACGTGTACTAGATACCTCTATAAAACGTGTAATTACTGTAACCAATACGGTAGATGTAAAACCAACAATAGTAGAAGAAGCACCAAAGCCACAAAGCAAGGTAGATGCTACTAACGAGGCATTTGAAGCCACAGAAATTAAGGAACAAGTACTGGCAAATAAAGCTGCCTTTAAGCTTGGCGTGGTAATGACAACCAACGAGCAGCAATATCCATTTATACAAATAGATGCGGTACAAGGCGAAACAGACGAAGACTTCTCTAAATACACTAGCAAAGTAGAAAGATTAGACTTAAACAAGTTCATTAATACCGATGTGTTTAATGAAGATGACAAAATGATGGTGCAGCAGTTGCGTAAGCTATTGCCTGTAGAGGTACATAAATACCTTAACCGTAACTCGCCTTTTAGTGGTATTTGGGAAAATATTATTCAGCAGCATACCGATGAACTGCCTGAAGAAACCCGTAATCTAATTAATGAGTATTTACAACCAAAGTACAAGAAATTATTAGCCGATTTATCGGGCAGTAATTTTGTGTTTTACCTACCGTTCAAGAAAAGCTTTACTACCGCAAACCTAGAGCTAGCCGAGTTTTCAGCCGAAAGCATTGTGCCTACTTTTGCTGTAAGTTATGATGCTGGCAAGTACACGGTAGAGTGTAATGTTAAGTTACCTTCGGCAGAATTAAACATCACTGAAAATGAGTGTGCTGGCGTGATGTTGTTTCAATACCACAACCAATTTTTTACTTGGAATAAAAGTGAAGATATTGCTGTAGTAAGCAAATTTTTACCATCAGGTACACTTGAAATTGATGAAGCAGATTGGGCTAGTCATTTACAAGAATTCATTTTGCCACTTACTAAAGATTACAACGTCAACTTTGGTAATCTTGAAAAAGAAGAGATACGTGATGTATTGCCAGACTGTAAAATACTCTTGAAAGAGAAAGGTGATTATCTAGTACTTGAGCCAGTATTTAGCTACAAAGGCTACGAGATAAGACAAAGTGATAAAGACAAGATTATATTGCCTGTATCAGATAAAATTTTGGTGATACAGCGCAATGTAGAGGCAGAGAAAAACTTTATTCAGAAGATAGAAAACTTGCACTCAAACTTTATTCGCCCAGCAGATAACTATACGCTAGCGCTAAAAGGTGCTGATGTATTAAAGAACAACTGGTTCTTCTTGTTTATAGATGCGGTGAAGGATATGAATGTAACCGTGTATGGCTTTGATGCGTTAAAGCATTTTAGATTCAATACGGCTAAGCCTTCTACCAAAATATTTATTAGTAGCAATACCGATTGGTTTGATGCCAAAGTGCAAATAAGTTTTGGTGAGCAACAAGTAACTGTAGATGACATAAAGCAAGCCCTTGTAAACAAGCAACAGTATGTACAATTGCAAGATGGTACATTGGGTATATTGCCAGAAGAGTGGATTAAGAAGTACTCGCTATTGTTTAGAGTAGGTGAAGGTAAAAGCACTAACATTAAGCTAAGTAAGTACCACTTTAGTGTTATTGAAGAGCTATACAATGAGCGTAATGAAGAGGAATTATTCTTTCAGCTAGAAGAGAAATACGAAAAGCTGAAAGAGAATTATGCCATAAAAGATATCGCACCACCATCACACTTAAAACCCATTTTACGTCCTTATCAAGAAAGTGGTTTTCAGTGGTTAAATTACTTGCGTGAAGTGCAGTGGGGTGGCATTTTGGCCGATGATATGGGTCTTGGTAAAACCATACAAACCCTAAGCTTTATGTGCCATTTAAAAGAAGAATTAGGTACACTTAAAGCATTGGTGGTTTGCCCAACTACTTTGATGTATAACTGGCAAAATGAAATTAAAAAGTTTGCACCTAACCTTACTTTCTACATTCACCATGGTGGTAGCAGGTTGCGTGAAAACTTACAGCAAGATCATATTGATGTCATCATTACTACTTACGGTACGCTACGTAGCGACATAAAGCAGTTTGTAGATATGAGCCTTGACTATGTGGTACTAGATGAAAGTCAAGCCATTAAGAACCCAAGCAGTAAAGTAGCTAAAGCGGCTTGCTTATTACGAGCTAAAAACCGCTTGTGCTTGAGTGGTACGCCTTTGCAAAACAATACGTTCGACATATTTGCCCAAATGAATTTCCTAAACCCAGGCATGCTTGGTAGTGTAGAGTTTTTTAAGCAAGAATTTGCAGTACCTATTGATAAGTTTGGCGAGAAAGAACAGAAAGAACATTTGCGCAAACTACTATACCCTTTCATTTTGCGTCGTACTAAAGAGCAAGTGGCTAAGGACTTACCTGAGAAGCAAGAAATGGTACTCTTCTGCGAAATGGGTGATGAACAACGTAAAATATACGATGCATTTAGAAACGATTTTAGAGAGAAAATTTTAGGTACGGTAGATACGCAAGGTGTAGGCAAATCGCAGTTAACTATTTTGCAAGGCTTAATGAAGTTGCGCCAAATATGCGATAGCCCATACATAATGAACGAGCCTGAAAAGTATCCAAATGTGTCTGTGAAATTAGAAGAGATAGGTCGTGAGATTACTGAGAATATTAGTAACCACAAGGCACTAGTATTTTCACAGTTTTTGGGTATGCTAGCATTGATAAAACAGCGCTTGCAAGAGCTAGGTGTAGCTTACGAATATTTTGATGGTAGCACATCGGCACAAGACCGTGAGAAAGCCATACAAAACTTCCAAAACAACGAAGAATGTAGGGTGTTCTTAATTTCACTGAAAGCGGGTGGTGTGGGTTTAAACCTTACGGCTGCTGACTACGTGTACATTGTAGACCCATGGTGGAATCCTGCGGTAGAACAGCAAGCCATTGACCGTACACACCGTATAGGCCAAACCAAAAACGTATTTGCCTATCGCATGATTTGTACCGATACGGTAGAAGATAAAATACTGAAACTACAAGAGCGTAAAAGAGCCCTTGCAAGAGACTTAATTACTGATGATGACGGCTTTGTAAAGAGCCTAACAAGAGAAGACGTGGAATACTTGTTCTCTTAGTTTCTAAACCCGACAGGTCTTCAAGATCTGTCGGGTTTGTTTTAAATTCAGTAAGCTATTTTTTATTTGTTCTTTTAAATTCAATTGTTTCGTGCCATGCCTTTTTAGGTCTGCTTGCAGGATAGCCGTTTTCAAGGCGGTATTTTTTTCTTTGTTCGGTAAAATCCCACCACGTTTTTGTGGCGTCATTCGTTTGGGCAAAATTTACCACCAATCTAAATTGGTCTTCAACGCAAGGGTCTACCCAATAGCCTTTTTTCTGTTCGTATTCATCTGTTAATGTGGCGCCGCTTTTGTTTGTAAGCTCATTAAGTGTGTAGTAACCCAAGAATACAAGGTCTTCTGCAAACTTGATACCTATTGATGGAACGGTCTGAAATTCCGCTAAGGCATACACTTCTTTTGCACGTTGCGATGGTGTACCCAAAATAACCTCTAATTCGTCTATAGCATAGTTGAGAATGTCAGATATTTTCACTTTGTGTTTTCTCAAATTGACTCTTTCAAAATCAGTCAGCGTAAGCTCTATGTTTGTTTTAGGCTTCATCTTCGGCGAAAGTTAGTAAGTATCCGTTGTTATCTTCAATTGAAAATTCGGTAGCACCATAAAAGGTTTTTTCAAGCCCTTTAATCACTGTTACCTTGTCTTTTATTTTGTCAAATAAATCTCTAATGCCGGTAGTTTGAATATACAACAACAAAGAGCCTCCTTTTTGTCTTGAAACTGTCGGTAGTTCATCACCCAAGCTTTCAAAAGTTTGAAACATAAATACAACAGTTTCGCAAGTCATCATTGCAAAGACGTAGTTGCCCTCTTCAGGCACTGTGGTTGTTACACTAAAACCCAATTGCTTGTAAAAGTCAATGGTTGCATTAATGTCGTTTACAAAAATGTTTGGCGATACTGATTTCATGTCGTTCTTTTTCTGTTGAGTTTTGTGAATGTTTCGAAGGTAAAGAGATGGCAGATATGTATCTGCTTATTGTATGAATGGGATTAAGAAAACCCAAATTATTTAAGGTTTCTGGTGTTAATGCAGCACATCTCGAAAAATGAGATGATGCACTTGTTAAGTATAACATATCTTACTACATGTTTTCCAAATCAATACTCACTTACCAAATAACAAGCGTTTATTTGCACCCACTCAAGCAAGTCAAAAATCGCCATGATGCATCGCTATTTTGTTATTAATAAACCCTACCACATGGTATCTCAGTTTATCAGTTCGCACAAAGTGCACCTGCTAGGCGAGTTAGATTTCGATTTTCCAGAAGGTACACATGCCATTGGTCGATTAGATAATCACTCAGAAGGCTTACTATTGCTTACTACCGATAAAAGAGTTACCAAACTATTATTTGAAAGTAAAACACCACACAAAAGAACCTACTTGGTAAAAGTGCGCCGATATGTAAGCGAAGAAGCCTTATTACAATTGCAAACTGGTGTAAGCATTATTATTAAGGGTGGTGCTAGCTATACCACACCACCTTGCGATGTACAAATTGTAACACCACCGGCAGACTTGTTTGTTGGCGGTTCTAAGCAACGAGAAGACTTGCCTTACACATGGCTATCTATTACCCTTACCGAAGGTAAATACCACCAAGTGCGTAAAATGGTAGCTGTAGTCAATCATTCTTGTGTGCGTTTAATTCGTACCAGTATTGAAGACATTACACTAGGTAACCTACAGCCGGGCGAAGTAAGAGAAATGGCTGAGGCAGATTTCTTTCAGCAATTACATATTGATGATTGGCAAGCGATTAGTAAATAATATAGTACAATGAAATATTTCTTTAAATGAGGTATAATTTTTTAATCTGCTGATTAGTAGCTAGAATGAAGTGTTTTTCGCTATCTATTATGGTATTTGATACTTTATTGTTATGCGAAGCTTTGTGCTAATATTAGTGACGCACGTTTAGTAGTATGATTAAAAGCATATTTTTTTGATGATTTAATGTAGGTAATTACCTTTTTATCTTAGCTTTACCCAACTAACCATTATTAGCTAGCCTGAAATACCCCTAAAAATGACACTGAAAGAATTTGTTTTTGAAAACAACAACCATTTCGTTGGTGTGCAACAGCATACTTTTTTTGGCAAAAGTGTGTTCTTGGTTTTAGTTACCAAGAATTTTTTAATTGGCTTGGAATTAAATAAAAGCCTAAATGTAGAAAATGTACCTACTTTGTTTTCACAAAGCTTGCCAGAGAAAAATACACCTCGAGGTTCTTTCTCAAACCCATATTCTTATTTGAAAGAAAAACACGTAAGAGCGGTTGAAAAAAAGTATCTCTTCGACCAGAGTATTAATGCCATAAGTAGCCGTAATTTCCGTATTGATAGAATAGACATAGAGAATGTGCATTTTGAACCATTGAAGATTGCAGGGTTCAATTACCCTCATGAAGGTAAAATACATATTCGCTATCAAAAACGTGGCAAAGCTGGTAAAGGCATCAGAACCACGCAGGAAGAATCCTTTGTAATTCTTGGCGAACAAAATGCTACTGAAATAGTGAAAAGTATAGTAAAGCAGCCCATTGAAGAAATGGCATAGCAACAAAAATTATCAAATAAGTGAGGCGTGGTTATAATAACTACGCCTCACTTATTTTGGCTTCCATCTCATCAAGTTTTACTTTACCTTTTTGAATTAAATCTTCTAATTCTTCTCCTAAATCTTGCAATTTAGTTTTAGCATCTGCTACAACTTTTTTGCCTTTATCGCTTGATAAAAATAGCGCTATTGCTGCGCCAGCGGCTGCACCTAGAATAAGCCCACCAAAAAACTTTTTGTTGCTCATACAATAATGGTTTACATAAATTTACTAGAACAATAACTTGGCACAGTTTTGCATAAATCGTACCAAACACAATTTGCATGGAAAATAACAAACAAGACCTTAAGATTAATCGATATTTTTTCTTGGTCGTTATTATCATATTTGCGCTGCTTTTATTGTGGGCATTAATGGAATTTTTTACAGCCTTCTTAGCAGCAGTCATGTTTTACGTACTTAGCAAGCCATTGGTATATTGGCTGGGTAAGCAATGGAGCTGGAAACGCAATACCGCCGCTATTTTAGTGATTTTCGTATCGTTCTTTATTATTCTGTTGCCTATTGGTGTTTTTGCTACCATGCTTTATGGTAAAGTAGTACAAGTTGCTGCTCACCCTGATGATATCATTAAGCCATTTAAACACTTTGGCGAAATTGTTCAGCAGCGTTTTGGTATCAACATTATTTCAAAAGATAGTTTGGCTAAAATACAAGGGATGGCTACGCAAGCCATCTCATCTATACTTAACGGTAGTTTCAACTTTTTTACTACCATAAGTATGATGTATTTTTTCCTGTATTTCATGATTATGAACACAGGAAGATTAGAAGCAGGATTAATTTTATACCTGCCTTTTAAGAGAAGTAAAATGGAACTATTTGGCAATGAATTAAAGGCACAAACTTTTAGCAATGCAGTAGGCGTACCATTAATATGTGTGGTACATGGCTTGCTAGCTTTTGTAGCGTACTTAATTGCGGGTGTAAGCGATGCTGGTTTTTGGGGTGTTGTTACAGGTTTTGCTTCTGTAATACCATTAGTAGGTACAGGCTTAATTTGGCTACCTACAAGTGTTTATTTATTGGCGCAAGGCCATACATGGCAAGGCATTTTTGTAATTATCTGGGGCTTACTGGTTATTGGTACAAGTGACAATGTTATTCGCTTTGTGTTAGCAAAAAGAATGGCAGATGTACACCCAATAGTAACTGTGTTAGGTGTAATTATTGGGTTAAGATCTTTTGGTATTACAGGTTTAATTTTTGGGCCATTAATAATTTCTTACTTTTTGATATTGCTTAAAATTTACTACGTAGAGTATCAAAAACCAGAGGTAGAAAGACAAAAAAATTTACTGCCGAGTTACTTGCAGTTTAAGCAAATAAAACCTCAAAGAAAATAAGCATAGGATGGAACTTAAAGACGGTGTGGCTAGTTTTTATGCAAAAGACCATGCAGCTTGGCGGGCTTGGTTGCAAGAAAATCATACTTCTGAAAAAAGTGTTTGGCTAATTATCTATCGAAAAGAATGCGCTACACCAAGCGTTTATTATAGCGAGGCTGTTGATGAAGCGCTATGTTTTGGCTGGATTGATAGTAAGCCTAACAAAAGAGATGATGAAAGTTATTATCAGTTTTTTGCAAAGCGTAACCCAAAAAGCAATTGGAGTAAGGTAAATAAACTAAAAGTTGAGAAACTTATTGCAGCAAACATGATGACTGAGGCTGGTTTTAAAATGATTGAAATAGCCAAACAAAATGGTAATTGGGATGCCCTAAAAGATGTTGATGAAGTAATACTACCTGTTGACTTACTTGAAGCATTTAGTAATAACAAACAGGCATTTACAAATTTTGAAGCATTTTCTCGCTCATCACGTAGGGGTATTTTAGAATGGATATTAAATGCCAAGCAACCTGCTACAAGGCAAAAACGCATTGCAGAAACGGTACGTTTAGCCGAGCAAAACATTAAAGCAAATCATCCCTTACCTAAGTAACTAGCTATTGGTTACAGTATGTATACTACTAACGATTATTTTACACATATCAATGAGTTCTTCGTTGGTAATTATTAATGGTGGTGCTATGCGCAAGCTTTTATCGTTAAATAAAAACCAATCGCTTATAAGCCCATTGGCAATACATTCTTTTATCACTGCATGATTGGTGGCAAAGCTATCAAACTCAATAGCCATCCATAAACCAGCAGTACGCACAGCTTGAATCATTGGGTGTTTAATGTGTTGTAATAGTAGTTGTTCTTTAGCGGCTACCTTAGCTATGTAATCAGCCTCTAGCAATACTTTAAAACCTGCCATACCTGCTGCACAACTTACTGGGTGGCCACCAAACGTCGTAATATGCCCAAGTACAGGGTTGCTAGTAAGTGTGCCCATCAAGCGTTTATCGGCTATAAATGCACCCAATGGCATACCGCCACCAAGTGCCTTGCCAAGTAGCAAAATATCTGGTACCATATCATATTGTTCAAAAGCCCAAAGGCTACCTGTCCTACCAAAGCCTGCCTGTATTTCATCTAAAATTAGTAGCACGCAATGCTCGTTACATTTTGCCCTTACTGCTTGCAGCCATTTTGCCGAAGGCTTTACAATACCACTTTCTGCCTGTACGGTTTCTATAATCACACAAGCTATACTACTATCAATTGATGCAAGCAAATCATCACTATTAAAATCGTAATGATAAATATTTGGTAGTAATGGTCTGAAAGCATTTTTAAAATATTCATCGCCCATTACACTTAATGCACCTTGCGTACTTCCATGATAAGCATTTTTACAACTAATAATCTTACTTCTGTTAGTAATACGCTTTGCTAATTTCATAGCGCCTTCTGTTGCTTCTGCACCGCTATTGGTAAAGTACACGCAGTTAAGCGAAGGTGGCAAATGCTGTGTAAGCAGTTCAGCATAAGCTACTTGTGGTTGCTGAATATATTCACCGTAAACTATCAAGTGCATATACTGTGCGGCTTGCTGCTGTACAGCTTCTACCACTTTAGGGTGACTGTGACCAATATTAGCAACACTAAAACCACTGATCATATCAAGGTATCGCTTGCCATGTATATCGTACAGCCAAATGCCTTCTGCTTTAGCCATTTCTAAGCCTATTGGTGCATCAGACGTTTGTGCTACATGATTTAAAAACTGGTTACGAAGCGACATGGTGATTTGAAATTTGGGATTTGTAGTTTAGGGTTTATGAGTTTGATAGTTTATTAAGTTTAAAAAGTTTACACAGTTTAAGTACAAACATTTCACAAGGTAAAGTTAGCTTATGAAATAGTTACTACTGCTTCTATTCATGCGATAATCATTTTTTCTATCTACTTTTAAACTTTAGAACTTTATAAACTTCTTGAACTATAAATTTCAAACTCCAAACTAAAGATAATGGCTTACATACTTACTGTACTTGATAAAACACCTGTTTTTGGCACTAATTGTTTCGTAGCACCAAACGCAACTATTGTGGGCGAAGTGGTAATGGGTGATGATTGTAGTGTGTGGTTTAATGCGGTAATACGTGGTGATGTAAATGCTATTACAATGGGTAATAAGGTAAATGTACAAGATGGTGCAGTGGTGCATTGTACATACTTAAAAAACCCAACGGTTATTGGTAATAACGTATCTATAGGGCATAATGCATTGGTACATGGCTGCACTATTAAAGACAATGTGCTAATAGGTATGGGGGCAATTGTGATGGATAGATGCATTGTAAATAGCAATGCCATTATTGCTGCAGGTGCAGTAGTAACCGAAGGTACAGTGGTAGAAGCAGGTACTATTTACGCAGGTGTACCAGCTAAAAAAATTAAAGACATTTCTAAAGAACTAATAAGCGGCGAGATAGATAGAATAGCCAATAATTACGTGAAGTACGCTAGTTGGTTTGAAGCTTATAATGAGAAAAAATAGTGCTCGCAGATGTTGCAGATAGCGCTTATTTTTCATCCTCTAAATCAAAACTTTCACCAAAAATATGAAGCTTATACTAACTGCCATAGCCTTTATCGTGTGCTTATCAAGTTGTAGTGTTTTTCAAAAAAATCATTATTCTACACCTATTGGTGCTGAAATGATAGAGAAATATTGCCAAGCGGGTTTTAAGCCACGTAATAAGCGAGAGAAAGCTGAATATAAAGCTACTTGGAAGCAAGTAAACAGAGATAGGCGACTCGCCAAAAAGCAACAAAAGCAACAAGGTTAAGACCAGCTTTTCTCTTCAATGGTATCTAGTATTTTTAGGTAATTAGCGTATCTGTCTACTGATATTGTGCCTTCGTTTACGGCGTCTTTTATAGCACAATTCAACTCGTTGGTGTGCATACAATTATTGTACTTACAGTCATTAAGCAGTGCATTCATTTCAGGAAAATAGCCACTTAGTTCTTGCTTCGTAATGTCTACCAAGCCTAGTTCTCTTATACCAGGCGTATCTATTATTTTACCGCCAAATGGCAGGTCAAACATTTCGGCAAATGTGGTCGTATGTAAGCCTTTGCCGCTCCAGTCGCTTACCTCTTGTGTACGTAAGTCAAGCTCAGGAAAAATAGCATTAATAAAGGTAGATTTACCCACACCGCTATGGCCACTAAGCAAGGTAGTTTTGTTATGCATCAATGTTTTTATCGCATCTAAGCCTGTACCTTTTTGTACACTAGCTAGTATTACGGTGTAGCCTATTGCTTCATAAATAGCTTTTAGTTCAGCAAAGCGGTCAAGCTCTTTTTTACCATAAGTATCAGCCTTGTTAAATACAATTATCGCAGGCAAATGATACATCTCGCAGGCAATTAAAAAACGATCAATAAAACCTGTAGATGTTTTAGGATCTTTAAGCGTTGCAAATAGTAAGCTTTGGTCTAGGTTAGACGAAATAATGTGGTGCTTATTTTTATTGTGTGGGCTAAGGCGTGCCACATAATTTCTACGGTCGTAAATTTTGGTAATTGTGCCAGTATCTTCAAGCTCATTTTCCATTTCTACATCCACTTCATCACCCACAGCAATAGGATTAGTAGAAGTAAGTCCATCTATTTTAAACACCCCTTTTATACGAGCATTTAACACCCTGCCTGCCTCGGTTTTTACAATATACCAGCTACCTGTACTCTTATACACTAATGCTTTCATTACTGCGAAGATAACTGATAAGCCAGTCAATAGACCATAGACAATAGACGATGGTTGAGTAGCCCGCATTGTAAATTTTTTATGTCACCAGCGTTGGTACTACTATGATGCTTTTGTTGCGTCGCACACTTGTACGTTCTGTTCGCTATGCAGCTTTTATTAAAGAGTAGGTTTATTATTCGGTATAAACTCAATCCACAATAATATGAACAACATTGAAATGAGATATTCATTTGTGACACTTAAAAGGAATGACCTCGCAGATTTAAACACATTCATAGAGAGCTGGAGTAAAAGTTTTATGTATTTAAACATGGCTTCATACACAGATTTAATTTATAAAGAAGAATTGAGTTTAGAAAACATCGAAGAACTATTCATATGGAAAAACGGTATGAAATTGAGTGGTAAAAAAGATACCGCCTTAAAAGAGAAGATACTATCAAAGCACGAAATAATAAATCAATTGAAACGTGATTGGGACACAAACATTTTCGATAAAGCATTTTCTAACCTAAGTGCAATTTGGAAGATTTTTTTAATGCACATCATTCAACCTGATAAATATCCAATATTTGATCAGCATGTTTTTAGAGTATTCAAATATATCTCAGAACAAGGTAAAGACGCATACTTACCAACTTCGAATGGTGAGAAAATAAAAATTTATCATAAAGACTACAAGCCATTTTATCTGAACTGTAAAGACGTTATGAATGATAATTTCACTTCGAAACAACTTGATAGTGCTTTGTGGACGTTCGGTAAATTTTTAAGTGAGTATCCAAATCTTATTTTATAACACGCATCAACTCTACACTTCTCAATATTGTTTGTATTATCCCATCCGCCCGGCGGACAGACAGAATTACACTTAGTTTACTCTGTTTGCCGGGCAAACGGATAGAATGATGCTTGGTTTAGCCCGTTCGCCGGGCAAACGGGCAGAATCGTTCATGGTTCTTGCTGTTCGCCGGGCAAATAGCAAGAACAACGCATGGTTGAGCCCATTTGCCGGGCAAACAAAAAAAATCAACAATAATTGGGTTGCGTATTCGAAATATTTTATATTAGCAGTATAAAATCAAGCAACTATGACTAAAGAACTGTATCCATTAAAAGTATCTAATCTCACCTATTTAGAATCTGGTCAGATAATAGAACGCCACTTAACAGATGTAGGCACGCTAGACCAAACCAAGCTTACCGATGCTTCACTAAAAGCGTATCTGCTACGTATGGCAGCTAAGAAAACGCTATTTGTAGGCGCATTAAGCCCCATACAAAAAAGTGATAAAACAGATAAAATAGCCGAAGCTGATGACGAAAGAGATACCGCTTATTATGCAATTGGCAAGGTTATAAACTTATATAGTACCTCAGAAATAGCTGCTGAACGTGAGGCTAGTGCATTGCTGAGTATTGTGTACAATAGCTATCAAAACTTGCCAACACTTAACTACGAAGCCGAAACATTGGCCATAGATAAAATGCTTACTGACTTGCAAGATGCTAAGTACACACAAGCTATTGCATTGTTAAATATGGGCAGATATATTACAAGGCTTAGTGCTGCTAATGCAAGCTTTAAAGCATTGTTTGGCGGTAGAGTATTGGATATTTCTGGTAAAGAAAATTTTGATGCCAAAGCCTTGCGTAAAGACCTATTTAAAGTGTACTCAGACTTTGCTAATTACATAGTAAGCCAAGCAAAAGCACCTGCCACAGAAAACGACCCACAGTTTACCGATGTACTAGCCCTTATAAATACAGGGCGTAAATATTATGCAGATATTATTGCAAAACGTGAAGGCGGCAAAGGCGGTAATACTAGTGGCGAAGCACCGAAAGGGTAAAGCATTTCACGCAAAGAAATAAAGAAGACAAAGACCGCAAAGAAACGTTGTGAGCTTGCTATGCTTTGTCACTTTTCGTTTACTGGCGCAAGTGTTCTGTTAGGTTCACTTGTGCCCACTAAACAATCCGATTTGTAATCGGAAATACATAACTGCGGTATTAAGAACTAGCGTACAACCACAACAAACAACCCTTCATTATTACCAATAGCCATTTATCACAAAATGCCATTCTTTTTATGCAATGGCTTATCTTCATTTTTGCTGATTAACTGCTGCTTTTAATACGGATACATAACTGCAACATATATATCCATTTTGGCGCAAGAGTTTAGCTGCGTAACATTCACCAATTTAAAACATCTGCATATGAACAAAGTAGTAACTACCTGTTTACTATTAGCCATTACAGTATTAACTGCTAATGCACAAGCAAGCCCTTCATGGCTGCGCTATTCAACCATTTCACCAGATGGTAAAACCATTGTATTCACCTACAAAGGCGACCTGTATAAAGTATCAGCAAGTGGTGGTAATGCCATGCCGCTTACGTTTCATGAGGCACACGATTTTATGCCTGTATTTAGCCACGATGGTAAAACCATTGCTTTTGCCAGCGACCGCTTTGGCAATTTCGACATCTTCACCATACCGCTAGAAGGTGGCGAGGCTAAACGTGTGACTTTTTATTCAGCCAATGAATATCCGTATGCATTTACCAACGATGATAAGCAAATAGTATTTGGTGGTGTACGTATGGATGTGGCTAGTAACAGAACCTTTCCTACAGGCTCGCAACCAGAGCTATACCAAGTGCCTGCAACAGGCGGTAAAGTAGCACAGCTATTAAGTATGCCAGCAGAAGATGTAAAGTTTAGTAAAGATGGTAGCAAACTTATTTATCAAGATAAAAAAGGTGGCGAAAATGCTTGGCGTAAGCACCACACATCTGCTATTGCAAGAGACATTTGGGTATGGGATATTGCCAGCAATACACACAAGAAAATAACCAGCTTTAATGGTGAAGATAGAACGCCTATTTATACTGATAACGATAAAGCCATGTATTACCTAAGTGAAGAGAGTGGTAGTTTTAATGTACATAAGCAAGCACTTGATATTACTGCTAAATCGCAACAAATAACCACTTTTAAAAAACACCCGGTACGCTTTTTAAGTAGTAGTACAGATGGCACATTGTGCTTTGGTTACGATGGTGATATTTACACTTTAAAGCCTAATGCTAAGCCACAGAAGGTAGCTATTACTATAGCGGTAGATACTAAAAGTAACAACGATAAAGTGCTTGCTGTTACTGGTGGTGCAAGAGATATGGCCATATCGCCCAATGGTAGAGAAGCTGCTTTTATATTTAGAGGCGAAGTATTTGTAACAAGTATAGAAGGTAGTGTTACAAAACGTATTACCAATACACCACAACAAGAGCGCAATGTGAGTTTTTCACCAGATGGTAAAACCCTATTGTATGCTAGTGAGAAAGACGATGCTTGGGAAATAATAGAAACCAAAAAGGTAAAAGAAGATGAGCCCTATTTCTATGCGTCTACCATTTTAAAAGAAACACCTGTTATTAGCAATGCTAATGAAAACTACCAACCATCGTACTCACCTGACGGTAAAGAAATTGCCTTTATAGAAAACAGAATGACACTGAAAGTGCTGAATAAAAGCACTAAACAAACACGTACTATTTTAACAGATAAAGAACTGTTTAGTATGCGTGATAATGACCAATACTTTCAATGGAGCCCTGACGGTAAGTGGTTTTTATTTGACTATAGTGTACCTGGCATAGCTAGTAGTGAGGTAGGTTTAATAAGTAGCGATGGTAAAGGCAAAGTAATTAACCTAACACAAAGCGGCTTTAGCGATGGCGGTGCTAAATGGGTGCTTGGTGGCAAAGCCATGATATGGGAAAGCAATAGAGACGGCTTGAAATCTGTAGCGCAAAGTGGCGGTGCACAGTCTGATGTGTATGCGATGTTCTTTACACAAGAGGCGTATGACAAGTACAAGCTGAATAAAGATGATGCTGCTTTGCTAAAAGAAATAGAAGACACCAAAACCAAAGCCGATACTACTAAAAAAGCAAAGAAAGATAGTGTGGTATTTGATTGGGATGGCTTAGAAGAAAGAAAGGTTAAGCTTACCATACATTCATCATCACTTGCAGATGCATTGATAAGTAAGGATGGTGAAACCTTGTACTACCTAGCCAGATTTGAAAAAGGCTATAATCTTTGGACTACTAATTTGCGCACCAAAGAAACCAAAATGTTATTACCATTAAACAGCCAAGGCGGTAGCATGGTGTGGGATAAAGACCAGAAATTTATTTACCTATCAAGTGATGGCAGCATTACTAAAATAAATCCAGAAACAGGCAAGCAAGACTTTGTACGCATTAACGGTGAAATGACAGTAGATGTAGCCGCAGAGCGAAGCTTTATGTTTGAACATGTATGGCGCAGAACAAAGAAAACATTTTACACAGCTAGCTTTCACGGTATAAATTGGGATAGCTACAAAGCCGATTATGAAAAGTATTTACCACACATTGGTAACAATTATGAGTTTAGCGAAATGCTAAGCGAACTATTGGGTGAATTGAATGTAAGCCATAGTGGTAGTAGTTATAACAGCTTTAGTGCTAATGCCGATGCTACTGCAAGCCTTGGTGCTTTTTACGATTGGAACTACACTGGCAATGGTTTAAAGATTGAAGAAATTATAAAAGATGGTCCTTTAGATAAGGCAACATTAAACTTGAAAGCAGGCATTATTATAGAAGCCATAGATGGTGTTGCAATTACTAGCGATAAAGACTTTGCACAATTGCTTAATCGTAAAGCTGGTAAAAATACCTTGCTGTCTATTGTAGATAATGGTGTGAAAAAAGACATTGCCATTAAGCCTATTAGCATTGGTGAAGAAAATGGATTGCTATACAAGCGTTGGGTAAAGCGTAATGCAGACGAGGTAGAGAGATTGAGTGGTGGTCAGCTTGGTTATGTGCATATACCTGGTATGAATGATGGTGCGTACAGAGATACGTATGAAGATGTGATGGGTAAATATGCAGGAAAGAAAGCCATTGTGATAGACACGAGATTTAATGGTGGTGGTGATTTGGTGGCAGACCTCGCCATGTTTTTAAGCGGCAAGAAATTTATGGATTACAGTACCGACACTAGAAGTAATGGTTACGAACCAAATTTCCGCTGGACAAAACCAAGTATTTCTATCGCCAATGAAGCCAACTATAGCGATGGTCATTGTTATGCTTATACTTACCAAGCGTTGCAGTTAGGCAAGCTAGTAGGTATGCCTGTACCTGGTACTTGTACATTTGCTGGTTGGGAAAGTTTGCAAGACAATAGTATTCGCTGGGGCGTGCCGCCATTGGGTGTTAAAATGATGAATGGTCAGTACTTAGAAAACCACCAAACAGAGCCAGACATTAAAGTGCGTAACGATTATGAAATAGTGGTGAAAGGTAAAGATCAACAATTAGAAGCAGCCGTAAATGCTTTGCTGAAAGACTTGAAATAGTTACTGTTCAATCATTATTAAAATCCCTGTGTGCATGATTGCACACAGGGATTTTTCGTTAATAGAAGTTTATATTTGAGTAACCATTCTTTACAATTATGCCGTTATTACATTCATCCAAAGCGTATAAATTCTGCGTAGTTGCAGGGGCTGTCATTACATGGTTTGCCATTATAGGGCAGTTGTATTTAAACATCGAAAACCGTGTACTGTCGCTGCCACAAACCATTATAAAGTTTGCTAGTTATTTTACAATATTAACCAACATACTTGTAGCCATTTGCTTTACTTGTGTGGCTTTACAGCCAAATAAAAAGTGGGGTAAATTCTTTTCACGCCCACAAGTAGCTTCTGCTATTACCGTGTACATATTTGTAGTAGGCTTAGTGTACAATACCGTATTGCGTTGGCAATGGTCACCACAAGGGCTACAGCTTATAGTAGATAATTTATTACACGTCATCACACCAGTTTGGTTTTTAGCGTATTGGATTTTGTTTGTACCAAAAGCTTCGCTCCAGTATAAGAATGTTTGGGCTTGGTTAATATACCCGCTTGTGTACTGTTGTTATATTTTAGTAAGAGGTGCCATTACCAATATGTACCCTTACTTTTTTGTAGATGCAACGCAATATAGTTACGGTCAAGTATTTCTAAATATTGCAGTACTAGTGCTTGTGTTCTTAGGCTTATCACTATTGTTAATAGTAGTGGCAAAGCGACTTAATAAAAAGACTGCTTTATTGCGTTAAAACATTTTTAATTGCTAGCACCAAAATAAAAGCCTTCGTTTTATTAGCCATCATGTACTTTCATGCAGATAATAAGAAGTTCCAGCATTTTAGTAAGATATTAATAATCTGAGTAGCTAGTAGGTCTTAAAAACCTAGTATCATTTCTCGAAACAGTATTTTGATATTCTGATAAAGCTGATAGGGTTTTCCATTCTGCATCGCTGCCAAATGTTTTCCAATGTGCATCTCTATCGGCTCTGTTGTTAAAGGTAGTCATGTACATTAAGTTGGGCATTCTACTGCCAGCCAATACTTCAGCATAAAATACAGCATTAAAGCCCAGTCTTTTAAACAAGTCTATTTCGCCACCTGCATTAAACATCTTTACTTTTTGGCGATATAAAAACTCTGTAGAAGCTTCGTAACTACGTAACTCATATACTCTTTCTGATACTGAGCTAGTTAATTGGGGTGTTTGCATTCGTGGCATTAGCTCAAAAGCTTTAAGTACTATGGTTTCAATACGCTCAAAGGGCGGTTGATTATAGGCGGTAGTAGTGTAGCTGCTACTATCTTTTTTATTAGCCAAAACATTAGGAATATCAGCTAATTGGTTAAGGTTTTTAAGTGGCACTAGTACATAAAGTTTTTTATCAGCAGCAGTATCATTATCAATACTTGTAAATACACCAATGTTTTTAATACCGAAGGCATGCAACTCTGGTAAGTACACGTTTTGCAAATAGGTTTCTGTGGTAGCTATCTGTGCATTGGTTTTAAAATGATACACAGTTAATTGGTAGTACTCACCTTTTGGTGTGTTGTAAGCTTTGGCTTTGGTAAATGCGCTGATAGTAATGGCAAAAAACAAGCAGGCAATTGATGTTAGATATTTTTTCATACAATAACATTACTACTTTTTTATTGCCTTGCAAAATCATTAGCCAACTAGGTAACACATTTATATTTGCAGAATGAATACGAAGAAAGTACGTGTAAGATTTGCCCCTTCACCCACTGGTGGTTTGCATTTAGGTGGCGTAAGAACAGTGTTATTTAATTATTTATTTGCCAAGCAACATGGTGGCGATTTTGTTTTACGAATAGAAGATACCGACCAAACAAGATTTGTAGAAGGTGCTGAGGCATACATTTTTGAAACCTTAAAATGGTGTGGCTTAGAGCCAGATGAAAGTGCTATTCACGGCGGTCCATTTGCACCATACAGACAAAGTGAACGTAAGCCACTTTATAAAGAATATGCTGACAAATTAATCGCTGCAGGCCAGGCTTACTATGCGTTTGACACGGCTGAAGAACTAGATGCTAAGCGTAAAGAAATTGCTAATTTTCAATACAACCACGCTACAAGAATGAGCCTAAGAAACTCATTAACATTAGGCGATGCTGCTACTAAGCAATTAATTGCTGATGGTGTGCCTTATGTAGTACGTATTAATTTACCAGTAAATGAAGATGTTACTTTTACTGATATGATACGTGGCGAAGTGAGTTTTAATACTAGCCAAGTAGATGATAAAGTATTGCTAAAAGCTGATGGTATGCCTACTTATCATTTAGCTGTTGTGGTAGATGATTTTTTAATGCAAATTACCCATGCTTTTCGTGGTGAAGAGTGGCTACCAAGCGCACCTGTGCATGTGTTGCTTTGGAAATATTTGTTTGGGTTAGATAATATGCCACAATGGGCGCATTTGCCATTAATATTAAAGCCTGACGGTAATGGTAAACTAAGCAAACGTGATGGCGATAGATTGGGTTTTCCAACATTTGCAATGGATTGGACAGATCCTAAAACCAATGAAATAGCTACCGGCTTTAGAGAGAGAGGTTTTTTGCCCGAAGCATTTGTAAACATGCTAGCAGCACTTGGCTGGAATGATGGTAGCGGTCAAGAAATATTTACCATGGAAGAATTGATAGCTAAGTTTAGCATGGAACGCGTACATAAGGGCGGTGCTAAATTTGACTATGAAAAAGCCAAATGGTACAATAGTGAATGGATTAAGAAAATGCCAGTTACAAATTATCAGTCGCAGGTTAAAGCTTTGTTTGCTAAAGCAGGTATTGATGTTTCAGATGATGATAAATTCGTAAAAGTATTAGAGCTAGTAAAAGATAGATGCACTTTCTTAAACGACTTTGTACAGCAAGCATCCTTCTTTTTTAAAGCCCCTGAAACCATTGATATTGCTGCTATACAGCCAAAATGGGATAAAAAGAAAAACTTGTTTTTTATTGAACTAATAAAAGCAATAGAACTTACTAGCTCCTTCGAACCAGCAGATTTTGAACTCGAGTTTAAAGAAATGGCAGCAGCCAATCAACTAAAACCAGGCGATCTAATGCTGCCATTCAGAATCATGTTGGTTGGTGGTAAGTTTGGCCCACATGTGTTCGATATAGCAAGTATCATTGGTAAAGACGAAACTATTAGTAGAATAAAAAAAGTATTGGCTGCATTGTAAAATCAGCCTTTGGTGTATAAGTTAAGCAAGCAGCCATCCAATATATTCAGTTGAATTTCAAATCATTAAATGATAAATTGTATGAGCCGTCCCATTCGTGTTTTAGTTGCTAAAGTAGGCCTAGATGGCCACGATAGAGGTGCTAAAGTAATTGCTACCGCCTTACGAGATGCAGGTATGGAAGTAATATACACAGGCTTGCGCCAAACACCCGAGATGGTGGTTAATGCTGCTTTACAAGAAGATGTAGATGCTATTGGAGTGAGCATTTTAAGTGGTGCACACAATACTGTTTTTCCTAAAATTATTACATTGATGAAGGAAAAAGAGATGAGCGATGTATTACTTACTGGCGGTGGCATTATACCAGAAGATGATATGCGTTCGTTAAATGAAATGGGTGTAGGAAAGCTATTTGCACCTGGTGCTACCACTATCGAAATAGCCGATTATATAAAACAGTGGGTAAAAGATAATAGACCGTTTTAGTTATGAACTCGCTAAAAAGAACACCATTTGAATGGGTTTTATATTCATTAGTAGTAATTGCATTTGCAACGAATGTTTATTTTTTAGTTGCAACAGATAATCCCCCTCAGTGGACAAAAATATTAAATATTGTGGGTTGGGTCATATTATTGAGCCTAGGTGCTAAACAAAATTCTAAACAAAAATAATTTTCATGTACACAACTATTCTTACCTCACTAGAGAACAATATTTTAACCATTACCATCAATAGACCCGATAAATTAAATGCTTTAAACAAAGCCGTTTTTACCGACTTAAATGCGGTACTAGATGATGTGTATTTTAACGCAGACATTAAAAGTGTGATTATCACAGGTAGTGGTAGCAAAGCTTTTGTTGCTGGCGCAGATATTTCTGAGTTTGTAGGCTTATCGGTAGAGCAAGGTGTGGCTTTGGCACAAGCTGGTCAGGACACTTTTTTTAGAATAGAAAATTGCCCAAAACCAATAGTGGCTTGTGTTAATGGTTTTGCGCTAGGCGGTGGCTGCGAGCTAGCCATGAGTTGCCATTTTAGAATAGCTAGCGATAATGCTAAGTTTGGTCAGCCCGAAGTTAATCTCGGTTTGCTACCAGGGTATGGTGGTACACAACGTTTAACGCATTTAATAGGTAAAGGCAGGGCTATAGAGTTGCTTATCAGCGGTGCAATGATAGATGCTAAAACTGCATTAAGCTATGGCTTGGTAAATTATGTAGTGCCTCAAGAAGAATTATTGGCAAAAGCCACCAATATTTTGCAAGTAATTAATACTAAAGCACCTATTGCTGTAGCAGCTTGCATTACAGCTGCCAATGCTGCTTTAGATGAGCAACGTGATGGTTATGCACTAGAAATTGAAGCTTTTGGTAGCTGCTTCGCTACAGATGATATGCAAGAAGGCACTTCTGCATTTTTAGAGAAACGAAAAGCAGTGTTTAGTGGTAAATAAATAGCTAATTTATTTTTTACTCTAACAAAAGAATAGAACTTGGTATTTTTTTCAGATATTGCTTTTCATGCGTCAAATACTAAAAATCATTGTGGTAATACCTTTGCTGGTATGTGCTGTAACTCAAGGGCAAAATAGTAGAGAAATAGATAGTTTAAAGCGCATATTACCTCTACAAAAAATTGATAGTATTCAAATTAATGTTCTTAATAGAATAGCCTTTTTATATTCTGTAACCGATTCTACAAATACATTTTTATACGCAAACCAAGCTCAAGAAAAAGCCACAAGAAGTAACTATAAAAAAGGTGTAGCAAAAGCCTTAGAGGCGAAAGGAAATCTTTTTATTTCTAAATCTAATGGTTCTAAGGCCTTGATTTTTTTTAAAGAGGCGAGTAATATTTGGTCAACTCTAAATGATGAGCTGTCACATGCAGAATGCTACAGAAATATTGGGCAAGCTTACTTGGTAATGCTACAACAAAATAATGCATTAATAGAACTTGAAAAAGCCGAAAGAATATTTATAAAGTATAAAAATAAATTTGGTCTAAGCACAGTTTACCAAACAATGGGTAATGTGTATAGAGATAAAGGAAATAACGAAATAGCGATAGACTATTTTTTAAAAGCTTTAAAACTCGAAGAAGAAAATAAGGATGTAAAGTCTATTGGTTCTATTCAAAATAATCTGGGAAGGTTAATGAATGAAACAAAAAATTATCCAGAGGCCTTAAAATACTATACGCAAAGTATACAAACATCAAAAACGATTGGCGATTTACGACTTATTGGTATCGCTCAACTTAACATTTGCAACGTTTATGCGGTGCAACTAAACTATTCAAAAGCGATAGAATTATTGTTAGAGGCAAAGGTGAATTTTACGAAGTCAAACTTTCAACGTGGCGTACAAATTTGTATTAATAATTTAGGCGCAATTAATTTACGACAGGGTAATTACGATACTGCTATTGTTTATTTAAAATCATCGTTAGCTATTGCGAAGGAAAATCAAACACAGCTTGGTGTGGCCTTGGTGCAACAAAATATTGGTTATGGATACATGAAGCTAAAAAAATTTGATGAATCTTTACAATGGTTTAAAGATGCAGAAGCAACAGCCAATAAATACGGTGCGGACCCTTTTACGTATGGTGAAATTTATAACCATCGATCCATATTGGATTCTACTATAGGCAATTTTGAAAGTGCCCTAGTTTATCGATCAAAATATATGACTATTGCAGAGAAAACAGCAGGCGAATCTGTAATAAAACAAGTGAATGAATTAAAGACAAAATATGATGTTGAGAAGAAAGAGTTGCTTATCAGTTTACTGAATAAAGCCGACTCAATAAAATCACTTGCTATTGCTAATCAGCAAATTGCTATCAATAAAAATTTATACGACATTGCTAATCAAAAATTGGCCTTAGCAGATGCTGGTTTACAATTGGCAGATGATAGCTTACAACTAAGTATTAAAAACGAAACCATCCTTCAAAACAGATTAGATTCTATCCAAAAAGAAGAACGTATAAAAGACCTTAACAAACAAAAACGCATACAAGAACTTGAGGTGAACAGAAAGAATATTGCAATTGTTGCCCTATCAGTTTTTACAGTATTGGTATTGCTATTAGGCTATTCATTTTACAAACGTAGAACTTTGCAACAGCAAGCAAACGCACAAGCTGCATTGGCTAAGCAACAGCAACGAGCTACTATTGAAATTATAAATGCTGAGGAAAAGGAACGTAAACGTATAGCCGAAGATTTACATGATGGTGTAGGACAATTAATGACAGCAGCTTGGTTAAACTTGCAAGCTTTGGATAATCAAATACTGCCAGATAATTCGCAACAATATCAGCTTATAAATAAGACTTTATTATTGGTAGATGAAAGCTGTAAAGAGGTACGTCATGTAAGCCATAATATGATGCCAAATGCCTTGCTGAGAAAGGGTTTAGTAAATGCGGTTAAAGAATTTATTGGGCAAATAAATACAGGTAAATTATCTATTAATTTGCAAACAGAGGAGTTGCAAAAAGCCTTGCCAAGCCACGTAGAAACTATTTTGTACCGGGTAATTCAAGAGAGTGTAAATAATGTGGTTAAACACGCTGAAGCCACACAGTTAGATATTTCCATTAACCAAGATGAAGAAGGTATTGATGTAATGATTGAGGATAATGGTAAGGGGTTTGATACTACCGTTACTAGAGAAACCGATGGTATTGGATTACAAAATATTCAATCAAGAATTTTATATTTAAAAGGTACAGTTAGTTGGGATTCGTCAGCCAATAACGGTACATTAGTGGCCATTCATATACCTGCAAACGCATGAAACAAACTGGTAAAATACGCTTAGCAATTGTAGATGACCACCAAATAGTAATTGATGGTTTAGTAGCCGTATTGCAACAGCAAGATGCCGTTCAAATATGCTTAACAGCTAATTCTGGCAGAGATATGCTAGCGCTATTACAACATACCGATGTAGATATTTTGCTAAGCGATGTAATGATGGATGGCATGAATGGAAAACAATTAGCTAAGGCAGTAAAGGAGCAATTCCCTCATATAAAAATCATTGCATTAAGTATGAGTGGCTCTGGCGAAATTGTAGATGAAATGATTAATGACTCTGATATTTTGGGTTATTTATTAAAGCAAACTGGTAAAGATGAATTGATTGAAGCTATTATAAAAGTGTACAATGGCGGGCAATATTTTCAAGAAAAAATACTAGACGAGTTAGAGAAACAATCACATATAAAAAAATCTGTTACCGATGCGCACTTAACATTGCGTGAAAAGCAAATCATCGCTTTAATGGAAAAAGATTTTAGCAATAAGCAAATAGCTACCGAACTAGATATTGCAATACGTACAGTAGAAACCCACCGCAAAAATATTTTCAAAAAAACCAATACCAATAATCTACTTACTTTGGTTAAATGGGCTTACGAGCATAAGATTTTGGGTGTCCCTAACCCCTAAAGGGCGTTATTAAAGCAAATTATAGTTTAAAAAAACCGCCTTTCCAAACATAACACTTGTCATTATTCCCCTTTAGTTGCTAGGGGTTTCCTACCGTCTCAACGGTATTTCCTACAGTACTACGTTTTATATGTTGCAGCCTCAAATACCGCAATTATGAAACGTATTTTTACACTTGTCGCATTTTTTATTTTTACATTTTCTTCTTTTGCACAAATTGGTGGTGGCTGGCATTGGGCTTTTAGCACTGGTGGTAATGGACCATTATTAAAACACTTAGCCTATAAAAGTAACAGCGAAATGGTTTTTGTAGGTAGTGCGCCAACCGCTATTACATTTGGTGCTACTACCTTAACCGCACCAAATGTCTTAAGCTTTCCAGGTACAGTTAGATTTTTAGGTAAAATTTCAGCAACGGGTGAACCGACGGTGCTAAAATCTTATAGTAATCCCAACTTTAGTATTGATTGTGCAACATCAGATAGTAGTGGCAATTTCTACATAGCAGGTGCCATATCTAATACTACAACTGCCGATTTTGGTAATAGCGTTACCTACGCTGCAACAGCTAATGTGGCTTATGTGGCTAAACTAAATGCCAATGGCGATGCCCAATGGGTAAAAATATTTACACTTGGTGGTACGGGTAATGTAAGTTTACAAGTACACAGAATAGCCGTGAGTAAGCAGGGTAATATTTTTTTTGTAGGCTTTAATGCAAATTCAACAGTTTTTGGTGGTAAACACAATACATCCATTTATAAACTGGATAATGCTGGTAATACCTTGTGGTTTAAAGATGGCTTAAACACATCTATTTACAGTAATTTTCAAGAACCAAAAGCTAGCTTGAATGATAAGTTTATAGACGACAGCGAGAATGTGCATTTGCTGTCGTATAACACTACACAATCAATGGTATTTAACGGCGAAACAATAACGGCACCATTGGCTACTATTGGCGGTACCAACTATACTTTTCATATATCACTAGATGCTAACGGTAATAAGCGTTTTGCAAATGCCTATAAAGGTGGAGGTAGTGGTTTATATGTGGATAGAGCTAGCGGTAATTGTTTGATGGCTTGGGCGCAATATGAGATTAATGCAGAGCCGTTTACTAATTTACAAACCTATACATTGGGCACTAATGCCAATTATTTTTCGGGCTACGTACTTATTGCATCCAATGGTAGCACGTTATTAAAAGCTACCGAACCATTTCAATTGAATACTTTGGATATAAAATTGGTAACGCTAAAACCAGATGGCAGCTTAGCAATATTGCATACACTGGCTAGTTATGTTGCGTATAGTGTTGGTACTGATTATTTATACCCTGCAGATGCTACTAACAGAGCTGTAAGCATCATTGAAACCGATACAAACTGGAACTTGTCTAAATTTGTTTGGGGTGGAAAATCTACTCAAACAGCCGCACAATTATTAGCAGTAAAAGGTGGCGAATATGTTGTTGTGTCAGATTATGGCATTAGTTCTACAACACAATTACCTACCACGCAATTTGGTAATACCACACTTACAGGTTTTACAGCTTCTAACAACTTTAATACTACTTATACAGGCGGCTTGCGTATGGATATTGCTTTTGCAAAATGTAATAGTGCTAATTTTCCTGTGCTTGCTACTACTACTTGGTTGGGCATAAATACAAACTGGAACGATGCTGCCAATTGGAGCAATGGTGTACCAACAGCTTCTGTAAAGGCAGTGTTTAATAGCGGTGCAGCTAATTACCCAAGCACTTTTACAACACCAACTTCTGGTACATTACAGGTAAATGCTGGAGCAGTTATTACCCTACCTACTACTTTAGCTATTGTTGGTGGCATTAAAAATGAAGGTACTATTAAAATAAATAATGCGGGCTTCTTTCAAGGTTTTGGTGTTACAGAATGGAAAGGTGATGGTACGGTTGAATTTTTGGGTTCATCCGCAGCCTATTTTTTTATGAGCAAACCTTTTACCAATGCAATAATTTTAAACAGTGGCTTAACGGCTTATTACGATATGGCCATAAAAAGTATAACGTTTAACACCACATCAGGCAAGTTTGATATGGGTGGTAAAGTAATAAGTATTACAAATCCTTCAACAAGCAGTATTGTAGGTGCAAATGCCACTAATTACTTCACCAACGGCACGTTAAAAAGAGCAGTAAATACCTCTGGTACGTACGAATTTCCTGTAGGTTCAAGTAGTAATTTTCAATCAGCTACTATAACTGTAAATAATTTAGTTGGGGTAAATACCATTGCTGCTTCCTTTACCAATGGTGCTATAACTGGTACAACGCCAAATACATCATTAAATGGTGTACCTATTACTAGTGCCTTAAACGCAGGCTGGTACAGCATTACACCAAATACACAACCAACTAGTGGTACGTACAATGTTAGTTTAAATTTAAAAGCATCTACTAACAGTGTTACAGACCCTGCAAGATATACCGTTATAAAGAGAGATAATAGTACTGTAGCTTGGGCTCTGCAAGGCACTTATAATTTAGCTACAGTAAATGGTACAAATGTTACAGCAACAGTTAGTGGTTTAACATCTTTTTCAGACTTTGCAATTGGTATAGGTACAACAGTATTACCAGTAAACTTTACCAGTTTTACTGCCAAGGCAAATGTTACAACCACTCAATTAAATTGGGCTACGGCAACCGAGATAAACAACAAGGGTTTTAATGTACAACATAGTATAGATGGTATTACTTATAATAACTTAGGTTTTGTAAATGGTAATGGTAATAGCACACAAAACAACAGCTATGCATTTACCCATGCAAGCCCAAGTAATGGTAATAATTACTATCGTTTACAACAAATTGATAACGATGGTAAAACAGCGTACAGCCCTGCACAAGTGGTGAGTTTTAATAACATCCTTACTACTTTAAGTGTGTATCCAAATCCAGTAGTTTCTTCCATCAATTTTAATAAAAACTTTACCGTAGGTACAACCTTGCAAATTGTAAATAGCATTGGTCAAGTAGTTGAAAATAGTGTGTTTAATGGCAATCGTTATCAACCAAAAACACAATTGAAAGGTAGGTATCAAGTAGTAATTATAGAAGCAACTAGCAACCGTTTTACTGCTAATATCTTATTTCAATAACAGAATAGTCATCCTATGGTATAACTAAGTTTTATAGGGGTATAAAACCAGGCCCTTGCAACAGTTTGTTGCAGGGCTTTTTGTTAGATAGCCACGCTGATAAAACTGATGCAGCGGATTAAATTGGATTTTATTGCCACAGAAGTACTAAATGCTAAAGTCTTATTTTTTTAAAATAGGTATATAGGAATAATAAATCCGTTTAAATCTGCCAAATCAGCGTTTCCATCCAATCGCTTCCTACCGTGCCAACGGTATTGTACAGCCTTGTACAAACTGCATTTTTATCCCGTAAATAAAACCTCAATTATGAAGCGTAAATTATTGTATTCGGTTATAATGCTAAGCATATTTTGTACCACTCAAGCACAATTTGGCAATCTTTTAAAAAAGAAAAAAGTAGCTACCGATACTACAAAAACTACTGATAGTACCAAAGTTGCCGATACACCAAAAGCAGAAGATAATCGCTCTGAAAAGAAAGGTGGAGCCAACTTATTTACCAAATTTATTACCAAAGTAGCCAAAGTAACGGGCGGTGCTATGCAAACATCTAGCACGGATGACTTAGGCACCGTGGTTCCTACTATTTATTACCAATCAAACTTGCATCCTGGCAATTTAGGTACGGTAGAAATGGCTTTTTTTGAAGGTTGGAAAACATCTGGAAACCTTACCACTATTATGTTTACCAAAAAAGATGGTTATGGGTTTAATAAAATAAAAGGTAGTGTAATGATTGATGGTAAGCCAGCTGAATTTGTTACAATGGGTGTGTATTCATATTTCTCAAGCGATAACAATGCACCCAAAAAAGTAGAAGTAACAAGTGATAAAGGGCAGAAAGCTAGCTTTACCATTAACCCGCCAAAATATGGTGTTAAGGTGGTAGCTATTAATGGTAGTAAAGATGCCACCATTAATTTAGATCCTGCTAAAGATGTGGTGTTAGAGCTTGAAAATCCTGCTGGTTCAGAAGGTACAACTATTGCTGTTAGGCTTTTAGTAAAAACGCTTGGTTTAAGTTATTGGAGTGAGATTGGCTATTTTAAAACGGCTAATAAAATAACTATTCCTGCTGCTTATTTGCGCAACGTAAATAATACCAACGGCTCTATGACAAATTTTAAAAAGAGCTATTTTTCTGTTATAAGAACCAGCGTAGATAATGCAACTAACGTATCGGGTATTTATCCTACAGTTAACTATACCAATATTTATTTAGATGGAAAATACGCCAATATTAATCCTGATATAGAAGTGAGCAAAGGCATTGTAGCAAAGGGTTCTGATAAGTTTTCGGATGGCCCGGTTGAGTACGAATTTGCCAAGCCCAATGCGTTTAATAGCATGTCTTTCAGCAATATCAAAAATATTGGTGTGCTATCATTTGCGGTACGCGGTATTTTGTACAATTATAAAACCAGTACCAAATACAATATTGGCGGCAACTCTTACACGACAACTACTAAAGAGTTACAGTTTCCACAATTACCCGATGAAAAATGGGATTATGTTTTAGGCGAATTGTACAAGCAATTAACACAAGTGGTTACCGAAGAATTTGGTGTACCTATTTTGCCTACTGAAAAACTAACCAATACAGATGCTTACAAACGGATGGATCAGTTTTCTAAAGATGATGAAAACACCCAAGTGCTATTATCTCATGGTTATAAAGGCTTAAAAGTAATTTCAAATTTTGTGCCCGTGGCAGATCAATTTGGACCTAACAACAACATGAGTAAACTCATTACCCAAAGCGGTGCTAATGCCATATTAAAAACCACTTTAGACCTGCAAGTGGCATGGGATGGCAGCCAAGGTGTACTAGTGCCAAAACTATCAACCGAGCTGTTAGGTGTAACCAATGGCGATTTTCCTACAAAATATTTTACCTCATTAATTATTGGGAAAGGCTATAAGCTAAACGATATTAAAGCTGGCTCGCAATTAACTACTGTTATTAGAATTGAAGACCTTGTAACCCAGTTTAGAAAAGGCTTGCGAGAGCTAAAACAAAAAGAAAAAGACGCAAAAGATTACAACATCATTTGGGATAATAAACTCTAAAAATAATTCACTAAAAAAATAACACATGAAACAATTATTAGCAGTTGTATTTATTGCAACCACTTTATTTGCTTGCAAAAAAGACAATACAACATCAACTACCAATAGCGGTAGCACTACAAACGGTGGCAAAACTTTTACTTAAGCGTATTTTTAAACACATAGTAACATAGTTTTGAGTAGGTCACATAGTAATACCTATGTTTTCTTAATTCTTTACTATGTGTTTCTCTTTCGTTAATTTATATCGGCATTCATGTTATTTGTTAAATTTTCGTAACTGCAATTATCAAATTTGCGCTATCACTATTTTAATTCGTGTAATTCGCTCAATTGCGTCAAATTTGCGCCACAATTTCAAACTATAAATTCTAAACAATGGATTACCGTATTGAGAAAGATACCATGGGCGAGGTAAAAGTACCTGCTGATGTGTTGTGGGGCGCACAAACCCAACGCAGTATTGAGAATTTTAAAATTGCACAAGACACCAACAAAATGCCTAAAGAAATCATTAAGGCATTTGCTTACTTGAAAAAAGCAGCTGCACTTACTAATTTAGATGCTGGCGTTTTATCTCAAGAAAAGTCTGATTTAATTGGTCAAGTTTGTGATGAAATTTTAGAAGGTAAATTAGATGCGTATTTTCCATTGGTAGTATGGCAAACTGGTAGCGGTACACAAAGCAATATGAACGTAAATGAAGTAGTTGCTTACCGTGCACACCTTATTAAAGGCGGTGCTTTAACTGATAAAGAGAAATTTATTCATCCAAATGATGATGTAAATAAATCTCAATCTAGTAACGATACATTTCCTACAGCTATGCACATTGCTGCTTACAAAATATTAACCGAAGTAACCATTCCTGGTATTGAAAAACTGCGTGACACCTTGCAAGCCAAAAGCAAGCAATATATGCATGTGGTAAAAATTGGTCGTACACACTTTATGGATGCAACACCATTAACTGTGGGGCAAGAATTAAGTGGTTATGTAAGCCAATTAAACCATGGTTTAAAAGCGATAAAAAATACCCTTGAGCATTTAAGCGAATTAGCTTTAGGTGGTACAGCAGTAGGCACAGGTATCAATACACCAAAGGGTTACAGCGAAAATGTAGCTAAGCATATTGCTACGTTAACAGGCTTGCCTTTCATTACCGCTGAAAATAAATTTGAAGCATTAGCGGCACACGATGCTATTGTAGAAAGTCATGGTGCATTAAAAACTGTAGCTGTAAGTTTAATGAAAATAGCCAACGATATTCGTATGCTATCAAGCGGACCGAGAAGCGGTATTGGCGAATTGTTTATTCCAGATAATGAGCCAGGCAGTTCTATTATGCCAGGTAAAGTAAACCCTACACAGTGTGAAGCCTTAACTATGATTGCAGCGCAAGTAATGGGTAACGATGTGGCTATAAATATTGGTGGTAGCATGGGGCATTTTGAGTTGAATGTATTTAAGCCAATGATGATTTACAACTTCTTGCATAGTGCCAGATTAATAGGTGAAGGTTGTGTATCATTCAACGATAAATGTGCGGTAGGTATAGAACCATTAGAAGCTAATATTAAAAAACACGTAGACAATAGCTTGATGTTAGTGACTGCTTTAAATACCAAAATTGGTTATTACAAAGCGGCCGAAATAGCACAAACCGCCCATAAAAATCATAGCACTTTAAAAGAAACAGCTGTGAAATTGGGTTACTTAACCCCAGAAGAATTTGATGCTTGGGTAGTTCCAGTAGAAATGGTGGGTGAATTGAAATAATTGCTTAAATCCATAAGGTTTGTAAATCAAAGCCGTTCTGAAAAGAGCGGCTTTTTTGTTATATTGTTGTGTCAACTACCGTTCATTACTGACTATTCATCACTTCTCGTACTTAGCTATCCATTCAGCAAATTGCGTGGTAATAATTTGGTCGATATTGGTTTTATCAGCGCCATCCCAATATAACTGATGGTCACATTCTGCAAGGTCTACTTTGGCAAAATATAATAGGTAAAAAGGCATGTACAACTCGTCGTACTGCATATCTATACAAATATCTTTTAGCGCTCTTAATGCTTTAAAGTAGCTATTGGTTTTGTAAATAGCATTGGTAACTATAAAGTACACGTACTTTTTTATAACCACAGATTTATTAGCGTAAGATAAATTAAAATCTTGCAACACTTTATTGGTAAGGTCTTGCAAGGTTTGTTGATTGTATGGTTTTGAGGTAGCTGCTAGCGTGTACAGGTTTTCAGAATTAAAACCAGCTTCTATCATATCAATAGCCCAGTCTACCCAACTTTCATCAAAGTCGCAATTAAAGACTTTGTTTTTTAAAATTTGATGGGTAGATAGTACGAGTTCTTTCATAAATACAAAGTAGCTACGTTGTAGTTTGGGTTACGTTGTTGTGGTCAAATGTCAGTAGCATTTATTTATGGGCTACTTAATTTTTTCTACGTGTTGTGTACAATTAAATGTGCCTATCACTTGTTAGAAATAATGATAGAAATTTGGCTAATGGCAATGTGGTGTATTAAATATAAATAACCCTGTTTGAATAAGGTGCTTGGCAATTAACTTTACCAATAAATAAATTTCATGACTCAGTCCGGTACTACCAATATCACTTTCTTTTCTACACAGCCATACGATAAGCAGTTTTTTACCAAATGCAACGAACATTTTGGCTACCAATTAAATTTTCTTGAAACTAGGTTAGATGCTACTACTGCCAGCTTAGTAGAAGAAGGGGCAGTTGTTTGTGCTTTTGTAAATGATAAAATTGATGCACCGGTTGTAAAACTTCTGGCGGCTAAGGAGGTAGGTATTATTGCATTACGTTGTGCTGGTTTTAATAATGTAGATGTAGAAGCTTGTAAGCAACACAACATTAAAGTATGTCGTGTACCGGCTTACTCACCCGAGGCTGTGGCCGAACACGCTTTGGCAATGATATTGACACTAAATCGAAAAACGCACAAGGCCTACAACCGTGTAAGAGAGCAAAATTTTTCACTGAATGGTTTATTGGGTTTCAACTTGCATGGTAAAACTGTAGGTGTAGTGGGTACAGGTAATATTGGTAAAGCATTTTGTAACATTATGCTAGGTCTTGGCTGTAAAGTGATGGCTTTTGACATTATTGCCAATAAAGATTTAGAGGCTATAGGTGTTACTTATCACCCATTATTAGATATTTATAAAGCAGCAGATATTATTTCCTTGCACTGCCCACTAAGCGATCAAACAAGGCATTTAATTAATGCAGATGTATTGCCCTTTTTTAAGCAAGGTGTAATGCTAATAAATACCAGCCGTGGCGCATTGATAGATACGAATGATGTAATTGATGCACTTAAAAGTGGTAAGATTGGTTACCTAGGTATAGATGTGTATGAGCAGGAAGAAAAATTGTTTTTTAGAGATTTGAGCGAGAAGATAATTGCTGATGATACGATACAAAGGCTAATGAGTTTTCCCAATGTGCTAGTAACCGCTCACCAAGCTTTTTTTACCCAAGAGGCTTTAACGCAGATTGCCGAAATTACCTTAACAAATATCTTTGAACTAAATGCTAAGAAAATATTAACGCACAAGGCAGCAATGTTAGACTAGTCTTTATCATATATTCGTGTAAGCAAACATTTATGAGCAAGTACTTCAACAAAACAATTTTTCTTCTTTTTTGCGGCGCAATGCTGATGCTTGCGTGTTCTAAAGAAACTAGCTTTGAGTTAGGCTTAGGCTTAGCCAATCCATCTTCAGGTACACTTAAAGATAGTTCTGGCAATTGCCAATCTTTTAGTATTAATGGTAGTTATGTGGTAGATTCTACACTTACTGATAGTAATTACATTGTAGTTACTGCAACCATTACCAAAGGCGGTACTTACAAAATTTATTCCGATACAGCTAATGGTTACTGGTTTAAAGACAGCTCATACATTTTAACGCCAGGTACGCAAACTTTTAAACTAAAAGGTTATGGTAAGCCAATATTGCCATTAACATCAGTATTTACTATTTACTACAATACCTCGTATTGCCTAGTAAGTGTTACGGCTACAGGCACACCTACAAGTGGTGGTGGTACGGTTACATCGCCTTCTGGTGATTATTTTCCTACAACTGTAGGTAGTAACTGGACGTATTATGACTTAACAGGCGATTCGGTAAAAGTAGCTTGTAGCAACTTTACAGCAACCATTGCTAGCAAAACCTACAAATTATTTATATCCGACCAAGGGGATACTTCTGTTTATAGAAAGGATAGTTTACGTGGTGAATATTATACTTATGGCACATTTGCTGGCGATTCTCGCTTAATTGAGTATAAATTTTTAGATGATAAAGTGGCTTTAAATAGTTTTTGGGAAACAGATACCTTAACTACTAGTTTATTCCTAGGTGTGCCATCCACTTACAAAATACGATTTACTATTGATACAAAGAACACGCGATACACCATTAATGGCAATGTACTAGACAGTGTAATAAAAGTAAAACAAGAAGTATTAGGACAGGTTTCACCTGGCTTGTTTACTATTTTGCCTACGGGTACAAGCTATTCTTATTATGCTAAAAAAATAGGCTTGGTTTGGTTAGATTTTCCTAATTACGCACCCCCAGAAGCACTTAAAATTAAATACTGGAAGATTTATTAGTTCTCTTCAAATAACGCTACTAGCAAAAAAGCACTCAGTTTGTGAGTGCTTTTTTTATGAATAGCTAGTATTGATACTTCGGGTGGCTCACTCTCTTGTACGTTCTTATCGTTATGCAGCAATTTGAAAGTCCATTACATCTTAACCAACGAATAAATAATCTTGGCGAGGTTATTGCCTACATAATAAAGTTGTATAACAAATGCAATAACTTTAACCAATGCAAGAAGAACAAGAAACCTCTTTTTTTAAAGAAAGCCGACAGCAGCTTGAACAGTATGTGCAAGACAGAGTGCTATTACTAAAACTGCAAATGGTAGAGAAAGTATCGCAGTTAATAGCATTGCTATTTACAGGTTTAACGCTAGCGCTACTTGCTTTTTTCATCTTACTCTTTGTAAGCATTATGGCAGGCTATTATTTTGCCAATATCACAGGCAGTTTATACATCGGCTTTGGTATTGTAGCCATGTTCTACATTATACTATTTGTACTGATAGTTTCGCTGCGCAAAAAAGTGATAGAGAAGCATATCATTGATGCGGTAATTAAAATATTCATGGATAAAAGTGCAAGTGATGACGACGACGAATAAAACCAATACAGTACAATCGCTTAGCGAGTTACAAGCAGAAATTAAACTTGTAAGAAGCCGTGTAAAAACACGAGAAGCCGACCTTGAAAAACGCTGGGATAAACTACCTGAAGAATCGCTGAAAGCAGCCATGGGTGCAGTACTGCCTGCGTTTATTAACGATAAAATTGCAGGGGGTACTTGGCAAATAGTACGAGCCATTGGTAGCTTTATATTCAGTAAACATAAAGAAGGTGGAGCACAACCTTATTGGAAAGAGTTGTTGGCTTCTTCTGCACAGAAATTTGGGTTATCTGCTGTTTTAAAACTAGTATTAGGCTTTGTAAAAAGATAACTTACTGCAGTGGTTGTAGCTTTAAAACCTCTTTCATAAATTTTTCAGTTTCTAGTATTACACCTGCTACATCTTTAGATTTAATGGGTGAGCCAAGCACATGATTTTCTGTGTTAGGCATTGCAACAGCTCTTTTTAAATCTGCAGGTGTACCTAATGCAGCCATCATTTCTTTTATGGCAGATACTTTTACAACTGGGTCTTGGTGTTCTTCATCTTTGTAATAGTAAAGTGCCAATGTAGGTTGCTTTACGGCTTTAAATGTGGCATCTGTCATCGTTGTTTCAAGCAATTCTTCTAATGCTACTGCGGCCTCTAAACGATAGGGAGAATTCCAATATTTTAAGTATTCAGTAGTGGTGTCAGCAGGTACTATGTAGTTGCCTTTCTTTACTTTTCTAGCAATTTGTAAGCCCCAAGGATTGTTCAACAACCATGCTTTTGAATCGTTGATGGCTACATTGGGTGAGTATAAAATTAAACCTGCCACATCATCAGGAAACATAGCGGCAAGTTTAAGTGCCAACGTGCCACCAGTAGAAGTACTCATCAGGATTACTTTTTTACCCAATTGCTTACCAATAGCTAAGGCCTCTTTACCGCTTTGCCAATAATTATCAGCCGTTAAGTTGATGAGTTGCTCTGTCGTATCTATACCGTGTTCTGCTAAACGGCTTAAGTATAAATTGCAGCCAAATTCTTTGGCAATAGTTCTATGTGCAGGATTACCTTCTTCTTGACAAGCACTAAAGCCATGCAGATACACAATAGCGTATTCTGTGGGTTGTCTTAAACTATCTTTCCAAACAATTCTTGCTTCGTTGTTCGGTTTTACTTTGTGTTGTGCTTCTATATTATCTACATAGTTGTCAATGCCTGAGGCACTTGATGGTACAGATGGTAAATGTGTATCGTAGTTTGGTGTTGCAGGATGTGGCCCAAGCATGTATACGATAATTCCAGTAGCTGCAAGTGTTAGCAATATTTTCATCCACCATTTCATACTATGTCGTTTTAAGAGTTAAGCAATCGTTAGTTGTACAGCGCTATTATTTGCTATTAATATTTCTTTTTAGGTAGCTGTTATAATCTGGAATAATGGCTTCATATTCTTCATGCATAAAAGGCGAAGTCATTATAAAGTCGGCTGTTGAGCGGTCGCAAGCCATAGGAATATTCCATACAGCACATAAGCGTAGCAAGGCTTTTACGTCAGTATCATGCGGTTGCGCTTCCATAGGATCCCAAAAAAATATCACAATATCAATATCTCCTGTGGCTATTAAACTACCTATTTGTTGGTCACCACCTAGAGGGCCACTTAAAAACTTTTTTACAGGTCTGTCCAAAGCTTCTTCTACCATTTTACCTGTTGTGCCTGTGGCAAATAATTCGTGACGAGCAAGTACATGTTTATTAAAAATGGCCCATTGGCTCATTTCTTCTTTCTTATGGTCGTGGGCAATTAAAGCAATGCGTTTGCGAGCACTTAGTTTTTTGGTAACAGACATGGTACAATTTTGTGGTGCTAAATATACGTTTTAATTAACGCCCTAAAAGTGCAGTAATAAAATTTGCCCTGCAAATGCAACTATTCATTAAATTACATGCTACTATATTTTGAAACCCACTTACCATATTTATCCTTTGGGCGAAACCGCTGTTACCATTGCTTTTGAAGCTATTATCAGTGAGCCTATAAACGATTTGGTAATTGCACTATACACGCATTTACAGTTGCAGCCAATTACTGGTGTAAAAGATGTAATACCAGCTTATCATACTTTAACATTTGTATTTGACAGCAGTTTATTAAAGCAAGCAAATGATGTGTTTGAATGGATGACACAACAAGCTGATGTTGCAATTGCTAGCTGCAATTGGCAGCAAACAATAGAACATGAAGTAGTAGAAATACCTGTTTGTTACGATACTGCTTTTGGGCTAGATATTGTAGCAATGGCTGCTGATAAAGGCATCTCGATGGATGAATTAATTCAAAGACATATTGCACGACAATACCGTATTTATTGCATCGGTTTTTTACCCGGCTTTGCGTATATGGGTAATGTAGATGATGTGCTTGCAACACCTCGTAGACAAGCACCAAGAACTGTTGTAAAAGCTGGATCGGTGGGCATTGCAGGTGTGCAAACAGGTGTGTATCCACTACAATCGCCTGCAGGATGGAATATTATTGGTGAGACACCGCTGCAATTATTTGATGCTAATAGAGCAGAACCTGTTTTGCTTAAAATGGGCAATATGGTACAGTTTAAGCCCATAAGTTTATCTGATTTTTTGCTAGAAAAGAATAAACCTAACGAAGTAAAGACATCCACAACGGCAAAATCAAATGGTATTACTATTATAAAACAAGGTATTGCGGATTCAATACAAGATTTAGGACGTTTTGGCTACCAACAATTTGGTATTAACCCCACAGGTGCTATGGATGTGGTGGCAGCAAAAGTGGCAAACTTTTTAGTAGGTAATGCAGCTACAGAAGCTGTATTTGAATTGCATTTTCCTGCTTCAGTTTTTCAGTTTAATGAAGATGTATTGATAGCATTGAGTGGTGCAGATTTTAGTGCAACCATTAATGACGAAGCTATACCTATTAATACACCAATAATTATTGCTGCTAATAGTATTCTTAAATTTACGAAGCTCGTTTCTGGTACAAGATGCTATTTGGCAGTAAGCGGTGGATTAGCCATTGAAAAATGGTTGAGCAGCTACAGCACACATTTAAAAGCCAATGCTGGCGGCTATTGTGGCCGTTTGTTACAAAAAGGTGATGTTATTGGTGTTGCCAATAATTTACAGCTTAAGGTTCATTTGCAAGAAAAAACACTAGCAATACTACAATGGCAGGCTGATGTAGCCGAGTTGTATAAAGATGCTAACCATATTCAAATAATAGCTGGCAACGAATATTCTCTTTTAACCGAAGCATCAGCAGACTTGTTAACCGCAAGCAGCTTTGTAATTACTGCTAAAAGCGATAGAATGGGCTATCAGTTACATGGTATACCGCTACAATTAAATCAACCTTTATCGCTTATTTCTACTGCTGTAACTAGAGGTACAGTACAGCTATTGCCTAATGGCGAATTGATTGTGTTAATGGCAGACCATCAAACCATCGGTGGTTACCCAAGAGTGGCGCAAGTAGCACAAATGGCTATACCTAAGCTAGCCCAATTACAAGCGCATCAGCGTATCAATTTTACTATTATTTCTCAGCAACAAGCCGTTGCGCTACTACAAATACAACAGCAGTATTTGTTACATATACAAAATGCTTGTATCTTTAAATTGAAAGAATTTTTAGCAACATGATGTCTGTAGACCTTAACTGCGATTTGGGTGAGGGGTTTTTAAACGATGAATTTCTGTATCCTTATATCAGTAGCGCCAATATTGCTTGTGGCTACCATGCTGGAGATTTAGATACTATCACAAAATCTATTGAATATTGTTTGGCACATAATGTGGCTATTGGTGCGCATCCTGGCTTTAACGACAAGCAAAATTTTGGTAGAACTGAAATACAATTATCTGCTGAGCGCTTACAAGATTTGGTAATGCACGAAATATTGGTGGTACGTTTTTCAGCCATGAAAATGGGGGCAAAATTGCATCATGTAAAACTACATGGGGCTATGTATAACATGGCTGCAAGAGACAAGGCTATGGCACTAACTGTAGCCGATGCAATACATAGGGTAGACCCTAATTTGATTGTTTACGGCCTTAGTGGTAGTTACTTAATAAGCGAGGCAAAGGCACTAGGCTTGCAAACTTGTAGTGAGGTGTATGCTGATAGAACCTATCAACCCGATGGTAGCTTAACACCAAGAACTCAACCAAATGCATTAATCATTTCAACGGAAGACTCTATTGCGCAAGTATTGCAAATGGTACAAAAACAAACAGTTACTTGTATAGATGGTACCGTTATTCCTTTAGTGGCAGAAACCATTTGCTTGCATGGTGATGGCGAACATGCTGTAACATTTGCAAAGCAAATTCACCAAACTTTAAAACAACACAACATTGACATTAAAGCCCAATAAATCATCTGCCATTTTAGGGGCTGCTTTTTTAATGGCTACCTCTGCCATTGGTCCTGGATTTTTAACCCAAACAACTGTATTTACTCAGCAACTTGCAGCGAGTTTTGGCTTTGTAATTCTATTGTCTATTTTGCTAGATATTGGTGCGCAACTCAATATTTGGCGTGTTATTACTATCAGCGAATTACGAGCACAAGATTTGGCTAACACAATACTACCTGGTTTGGGCTATTTTCTTGCTTCATTAATTGTGTTAGGTGGCTTAGCATTTAACATTGGTAATATTGCTGGTAGTGGTTTAGGGGTAAATGTGTTAACTGGCCTTGATACAAAATATGGCGCCATTATAAGTTGTGGCTTAGCATTGTTTATCTTTTGGATGAAGGAAGCAGGTAAGCTATTAGATGCGTTTACGAAAATTTTGGGCTTGTTAATGATAGTATTAACAATGTATGTTGCTATCAGTTCTCACCCACCAATTGGTGATGCTGTTGTACATAGTTTTTTACCCAAAACTATTAATGTACAAACCATTGTAACGCTTGTAGGCGGTACAGTTGGTGGCTATATTAGTTTTTCTGGTGCACATAGATTATTAGATGCAGATGTGAAGGGCTTACAAAGTATTCAGGCTGTAAATAAGAGTGCTGTGAGTGGTATTATTATTACAGGTATTATGCGTACGGTTTTATTTTTAGCAGCCTTAGGTGTGGTAACTAGCAGTGCAGTTATTGATACTGCTAATCCTTCAGCATCAGTGTTTAAAATAGCAGCAGGTAATGTGGGCTATCGTTTTTTTGGTGTAGTAATGTGGAGCGCTGCTATTACATCAGTAGTTGGTGCAGCATATACATCTGTATCATTTTTAAAAACATTTCATCCTTTTTTTGAACGTAATGAAAGAGCTTTAATTAGCGGGTTTATCATTTTCTCAACACTAGTATTTGTGGTAGTCGGTAAACCAGTACAATTATTGGTAATGGCTGGTGCGTTAAATGGTTTAATATTACCTGTGGCGCTTGCGGTAATTTTGGTAGCGGCTAGAAATAAAACCTTGCTTAAAAACTATGTACATCCATTATGGATGCAATTGGTTGGTTGGCTTGTAGTGCTTGCTATGACAGTGCTTTGCGTAATTACTATTTACAATTGGTTACGCTAGCAAGCTACCATTTGTCTTCATCTGCTATGTTTTCGTTGGGCTGTTTGTATTGTTGTCTGCTAATGACTTTTTCCGATTGTCGCTTTATAATAGCATCTGCTATTATTTCACCTGCACTATTGCTAGATGACAACGCCAATAGTTGTTTAATGGTATTTTCTTGTACGTCAATTCTGTATAATAAAAATACCAATTTTTCAAAGTCGGTGTTTATAAGTTGATTGACATACGCTGCCAATTCTTGCCTGAAATTATCAGTAAGTGCTAAACCCGTTTCTTTCTCTAAATCTTGTTGTAATCTTTCTTCAATCATCAATAATTATATTTTAATCATAGTGAATCATTCCAATCATTTTAATCAGCGGTTGCGGTTAAAATTTCTCCATCACACCAAGACCAAATAGCGCAAAGTCATATTTAACAGGGTCTTCAGCATCAAGTGTGCGCAGGTAACTTGTTAATTCTAAAGCTGCTTGCCAGTCAGCAAATTGCCTGTCTAATAGTTGAAAACGCTTTGCTACTCTTGCTACGTGCAAGTCTATTGGGCAAATGAGTTGCGAAGGTTTAATGCTTTTCCATACACCAAAATCTACACCAGCATTATCACTGCGAACCATCCAACGTAAATACATATTTAGTCGCTTGCAAGAGGATTGCTTGTAAGGTGTTGCAATGTGCTTTTTTGTGCGAGGTGGAAAATCTTCCAATGAAAAAAAGTATTGGTGAAAGCCAATTAAACCTTGTTCAATAGTGGCATCGTTTGGCGATAACCACTTTGTAAAAGCCGTTTCAAGCGATGTGTGTTGCTGATAGTGAAACTGCAAAAAATGAATGAAATACAGTAAGTCGGTAGTGTTAAATGTTCTATGTTTAAATGCCAATAATTTCTTTAGGTCATGTGGTTGATGATTCACAATAAAATCATGTGGCGCATCATCCATTAACTGCAATAGCTCATTGGTTTTATTAATGATAGTAGTACGAATACCCCAAGCAAATATGGCTGCAAAAAAGCCAGCAATTTCAATGTCTTGCAGTTTAGTAAAACGATGTGGTACACAAATGGGATCGTCTTTGATAAAAGCGGGCTGATTGTATTGGGCAACTTTTGAGTTAAAGAAATCGGTAAGATTGTCTGCCATAATTATTATCCAATCGCTTGGTTCAAATCATCAATCAAATCATCCGCATCTTCTATACCTACACTTAATCGTATTAGCGCATCACTCAAGCCATTTTTTAAGCGCTCTTCTCTTGGTATAGAAGCATGTGTCATAGAAGCAGGATGATTGATTAACGACTCAACACCACCAAGGCTTTCAGCTAATGAGAATAGTTTGGTACTCATCAATACACGTTTAGTTTCTGCATCGCTTGTATCTTTTAATTCAAAGCTCATCATGCCACCAAAGTCACGCATTTGTTGCTTCGCTATGGCATAGTTAGGATGATCTGTAAAGCCGCACCACCACACTTTACCCACTTTAGGATGGTTGTGTAAAAACTCGGCAACTTTTCTACCATTTTCGCAATGTCGCTGCATACGTACGTGCAAGGTTTTAATACCGCGTAAAACCAAGAAGCAATCCATAGGGCCTGGTACTGCACCTGTACTTTTTTGTATAAAAAACAATTGGTCTCTTAGGCCTTCATCATTCATCATCAAACAGCCTTGTATCACATCACTATGACCACCTAAATATTTTGTAGCTGAATGCATTACAATGTCTGCACCAAGGTCTAGTGGATTTTGTAAGTAAGGTGAAGCAAACGTATTATCTACACATAGCAAGGCTTTGGCGCTTTTAGCAATAGTTGCTACAGCAGCAATGTCTGTAATATTCATCAATGGATTGGTAGGGGTTTCAATCCAAATCAGTTTTGTTTTTGTAGTTATTGCTGCTTCAATATTTTTCGTATCAGTAGTATCAACAAAAATAAATTTGATGCCAAATTTTTCAAACACTTTGGTAAACAAACGATACGTACCACCATACATATCATTGGCAGCAATTACTTCATCACCCGGTGCTAATAGTTTAATAACCGCATCTGTAGCAGCAACACCACTACTAAAAGCTAGGCCGTATTTGCCATTTTCTATAGCAGCATAAGCAGTTTCAAGTGCAGCACGTGTAGGGTTACCTGCTCTTGAATAGTCGTAGCCTTTGTGCTCATTAGGTGCTTCTTGTACAAACGTTGATGTTTGGTAGATAGGCGTCATAATTGCACCCGTTGTTGGGTCAGGTTCTGCACCTGCATGTATAAATTTTGTGCCTATGCCTATAGATGTATGTTCGCTCATTGTATTTAATATTTTATCGCTTAAACGAAATTAAGGTTTTCATATTTACTACCTCTTTAGGGCTCAGGGCAAACGCATCTAAATTTCTTTAAAGAGTATATTTTCTAAGAACTTATCGTTTAATATACACATCATCCTTT